>DYWZ01000082.1 GCA_020742395.1 Enterococcus columbae | reverse complement strand
ATGCTAACGCAAGAAGCATCGGGCAATCCGATTGAAGTTCGCTTATTAACGGTTCATTCACAAGATCATCTGATGAACGCAATTACTTTTAGAGATTTAGCTGGTGAAGTAGTAGCGATTCATGAAGAATTGGCTCAAATTAGAGCAATATTTTCTAAATAAAACGTATTAAATTGATAGAAATATTAAATATCATACGATAAAAAATAGAGCGTTGCTTTCCTAAAATTAAGAAAGTTTCGCTCTATTTAAATTTTATGCTAGTTTGAGCTATTTTAATTACTTACAATTGATGTCTTCTAGCAAAATCATGGAATTTAAACTTGTCTAAACGATGATGACTTTCTGTATATTGAAATTGGCGCAGATTTTTTAAAAAGACCCGGCTTTTTACTGCTACCACATAAGTATCTTGAATATTTAAGTCTAAATAATTACGGTCTAAGGCAACAATAGGGTCTACAGTGATTTCTTTTTCAGCAAAGGCAATTTCAAGATTTAATTTTTGCTCAAAATAAGCATATAAGGAATCTTTAGCAATTTCAGTATCTAATTCAGGAACAAATTCTACGGCAATTAAGTCCCAATCTAAAATGACTTTTTGTTCATCGATTTTTCGGCTACGTAAAATTGACCATACTTCACTATTTTCCTCAAACCCAGTTTTTTGAGCTAAGTTAGCATCAATTGTCCGTTTAGTTAATTGTTCGACAATGGTTTCGCTATGATAGCCATAAGCGTTTTTCAATTCTTTATAGCTAGTTAAGCCGGAAACAGGAAAACGTAATTGCTCTTTTTTTAGGATAAATGAACCTTTGCCTTGGACTTTTTTGATATAGCCATGATCAGTCAGTCGGGATAAGGCTTTGCGAATGGTGTCTCTAGAAGCATCGAATTGTTTGCAAAGTTGACTTTCACTAGGCAAATAGGTTTCTTCTGGATAATAGCCCATTAATATTTTATTTTCAATTTCTTGATAAACTAGTTCATATATTTTCATTTCTTCACCTTCAACTTGTATGTACATCTTTAAAGCGATAATTACTATACCATATAGCTGAATTACTAGATATCTCTAGTTTATTAAAAAAAATTAATTAATACAAGAAAAAAGGTTAGACATGTAGGTTGTTTAGCATACATGTATGATAAATAAGCGACAAATTTCAATTAATAAAACCATTTTTAATCATTTCATAATTAGAAAATTATCATTTAAGAAAATTTTCATAATCATTTTCATTTTTGGAAACGGTTTACAAACAGGTGTGAATACAGTATATTATGACTGTAACAAACATAGTTATACAAGTTGAAAATAGGAGGGAAAAAGCATGGGCAAATATGAAAAAGATGCAAGAGACTTGTTAGCTGCCATTGGGGGCAAAGAAAATGTTTCTGCTGTAACCCACTGTGCAACCAGAATGCGTTTCGTTTTAGTTGATCCTAAAAAAGCAGATCAAGCTAAAATTGAAAACATTCCAGTCGTAAAAGGAATGTTCACAAATGCTGGACAATTCCAAGTAATTATTGGGAATGATGTACCTGTATTTTATGCTGATTTTATCGCAGTATCTGGTATCTCAGGTGTATCAAAAGAAGCAGCTAAATCAGCAGCTAAACAAAATCAAAATCCAGTTCAACGCGTTATTACCTTACTAGCTGAAATCTTCACGCCATTATTACCTGCAATTATCGTCGGTGGTTTGATTTTAGGATTTCGTAATATTTTAGAAGGCGTACAATTTGGCTTTTTAGGTAATCAAACAATTGTTGCAGTATCACCTTTTTGGAATGGTGTAAATAGTTTCTTATGGTTACCAGGTGAAGCAATCTTCCACTTCTTACCAGTGGGGATTACTTGGAGTATTACACGTAAGATGGGAGCAACTGAAATTTTAGGTATCGTTTTAGGGATTACCTTAGTTTCTCCACAATTATTAAATGCTTATGCTGTAAATGGTACTTCAGCTGCTGAAATTGCTAAAAACTGGTCATGGGATTTTGGTTTCTTCCAAGTAGCTAAAATCGGTTACCAAGCACAAGTAATTCCAGCGATGATGGCCGGATTCTTATTAGTTTACCTAGAAAGATTCTTCAGAAAACGCATCCCTGAAGCTGTTTCAATGATTTTTGTACCGTTCTTCTCATTATTACCAACCATTATTGCTGCACATACAGTATTAGGACCAATTGGTTGGAAGATCGGTTCAGGTATTTCTTGGATTGTAAATGCTGGTTTAGAATCACCACTTAACTGGTTATTCGGTGGCGTATTCGGTGCGGTATATGCGCCATTAGTTATTACAGGTTTACACCATACTGCTTTAGCAATTGACTCTCAATTAATTGCTGACTTTGGTTCAACTAACCTATGGCCAATGATTTGTTTATCAAATATCGCGCAAGGTGCTGCAGTATTAGCAATTGTTATTGCTCACCGTGGAAATAAAAAAGAAGAACAAATTTCTGTTCCATCAGTTATCTCAGCATGGTTAGGGGTTACTGAACCTGCAATGTTTGGTATTAACTTGAAATATGTCTATCCATTTGTTGCTGCGATGATTGGATCTGGTTTAGCAAGTATGTTCATCACAATTATGAAAGTACGTGCAAATGCTATCGGTGTCGGTGGCTTGCCAGGTATCTTAGCAATTAAGAATAATTTAGGTGTGGGTAAAGGAACTGGTGCACAAGGGTATGTTATCTTCTTGATTGCAATGGCTATCGCTATTGTTGTACCAATTATTTTAACCTTATTCTTCCGTAAAGCAGGAATCTTTAACAAAATCGATCGCGCAGAACAAGCAATTCCCGTAACTTTAGATGCTATTGATGGTCAAACAGCAACTGAAGCAGTTGCTACTCAAGCAGTGGCTGCAGGAACTAAAACAACAATTGTTTCACCATTAACTGGCGAATTATTACCATTAGCTGAAGCAAAAGATCCTGTTTTTGCTCAAGGCACAATGGGACAAGGGGTAGTTATTGAACCAAGTGAAGGCAAATTAGTAGCCCCATTTGATGGTCAAGTAAGCTTATTATTCCCTACAAAACATGCAATTGGTTTAGTTAGTGATACAGGTGTTGAAGTGTTAATTCACGTTGGATTAGATACAGTAGAATTAGATAGCAAAGGTTTCACTGCGCACGTTAGTCAAGGTGATCGTGTAAAACAAGGTCAGTTATTACTAGAAGTTGACTTAAATGTGGTTAAACAAGCTGGTTATGCAACACAAACACCTGTGATTGTAACTAACTCTGCTGATTTCCAAGTGGATCCAAAAGCTAACAAACAAGCAATTAAAGCTGGCGATTCAGTAATTACAGTTACTCATCGTTAAGAATTTGATAAATAGGACTTTTAGCGGCTAGTCAGTGGTTGACTAGCCGCTTTTTTGAGTGAAAAAAAGCTAAAAGTTAAAATGTTAGCGGTAACGTTTTTAGAATTTCATGAAAAAATGTAGGCTGCCCTTGTTTTTATAGTAAAAAATACTTAATCTAGAAAAGATGGTTTTTGGACTATTCTAGTTTAAAAATCAATGGAAAAATAAGGAGGGCTCATTGTGCAATTTTTAATGGGAATAATCGGTATTTTATTTGTCTTAGGTCTTTGTTACTTGGTAAGTAATAATCGTCAACAAATAAAATGGAAAAATATCGGTATTTTACTACTTTTGCAGTTTCTTTTAGGTTTTGTTTTATTAAAGACTGATATTGGGACTGCGGTAGTTAGCGTATTTGCTAAAGGTTTTGAGCAACTATTGCTTTTTGCTGGTGAAGGCGTGAATTTTGTTTTTGCTGGTATTGCTAATAAAGGACAGGCACCATTCTTTTTAAATGTTTTAATGCCTATTGTATTTATTTCAGCAATTATTGGTATTTTGCGCTATATTAAAATTCTACCTTTTTTGATGAAATGGATTGGTTATGCACTAAGCTATGTCAATGGAATGGGTAAATTAGAATCTTATAGTGGCGTAGCATCAGGTATTTTAGGTCAATCTGAAGTATTTATTTCATTTAAAAAAGAATTAAGTTTATTAACAGAAAAACGTTTATTATCGATGTCGATTTCAGCGATGTCCACTGTTTCGATGTCGATTGTTGGTTCTTATATGGCATTGATTGAACCGAGATATGTCATCAGTGCGTTGGTGTTAAATCTATTTGGTGGTTTTATTATCAGTTCATTATTAAATCCTTATGAGTTAACACAAGACGAAGACCAATTTTCGGTTGCTGATGATAAGGAACAAACTTTTTTCCAAATGTTAGGTGAATATATCTTAGATGGGTTTCATGTGGCGATTACTGTTGCAGCGATGTTAATTGGTTTTGTAGCCGCCATTGCCATGATTAATGCCATTTTTAAAAGTATTCTTGGGCTAACTTTCCAAGAAATTTTAGGCTATATTTTTGCACCACTTGCCTTTTTAAGTGGGATTTCTTGGCATGAAGCCATTGATGCCGGCAGTTTAATGGCTACTAAATTAGTGACAAATGAATTTGTAGCAATGACTGAATTGGCAAAAGGAAATTGGCATTTTAGTACACATACTACTGCAATTCTTTCTGTATTTATGGTTTCTTTTGCGAATTTTTCATCAATCGGTATTATCAGTGGTGCGATGAAAGGATTGAATGAAGAAAAAGGAAATCTAGTAGCTAAACATGGTTTAAAAATCTTGTTCGGTGCAACTTTAGTTAGTTTTTTAAGCGCCATGATAGCAGGTTTGTTAATGTAATCATAATGAATCAGTTCTAGTCGAGTTCATTTAATGACTCGACTTTTTTTAAAAGTAATTAAAACCAGTTTAATTATTTGTTAAGATAATCTCGTACGAAGGATTGTTACTGTTCGACAGGCAAAACCGGAATTTCTCAGAAGATGAATGGAGAGATTCTGGCTTTTTTTGTGCAAAAAATTTAAAAAAGGGTCAGCTTCGTGGAGATATTACAAATATTTAATAATAATGTGGTGCTTTCAAAAAATGAAGCTGGCAAAGAAATTGTATGCATGGGCAAAGGCTTAGCGATTGAGCCAACAGAAGGCAAATTATATGCACCGGCTGATGGTAAAATTCTAACAGTCTTTCCAACTGGTCATGCGATTGGTATGATAACGAATGATGGTACTGAAATATTAATGCATATTGGAATGAACACAGTAGAGTTGGATGGTGAGGGTTTTAAAATTTTGGTTCAACCAGAACAAATTGTTAAACAAGGCGATTTATTAGTTGAATTTGATATTGAAAGCATTACCAAAAAAGGGTATTCTGTAGTTACACCAATTATTGTAACTAATACCAATGAATTTTTAGATGTGCTAGATTTTAATCAAGATGAAGTGATTACCAACGAAGATTGTTTAATGATCATAAAATAAAATGAAGAAAGAAGGAATTAAGATGAGTCAAACAGTATTTCCAAAAAACTTTTTATGGGGAGGTGCGACTGCTGCCAACCAATTAGAAGGAGCTTATTTAACCGATGGCAAAGGTTTATCAGTAGCCGATGCGATGCCAGGTGGTAAAATTCGTTTTGATGTGTTAGGTAGTCCAGAATTTGATTGGAGCATAGATGAAGAAAAATATGTCTATCCTAATCATCAAGCGATTAATCATTATGAACATTTTAAAGCAGATATCGCGTTATTTGCTGAAATGGGCTTTAAATGCTATCGTTTCTCTATTGCTTGGAGTCGAATTTTCCCTCAAGGCGATGAGCTAACACCAAATGAAGCTGGACTAGCTTTTTATGAGCAAGTAATTGATGAATGTTTGAAATATAATATTGAGCCAGTAATTACTATTTCCCATTATGAAATGCCATTAAACTTGGCTAAAAAGTATGGTGGTTGGAAAAATCGTGAATTAATTACCTTTTATGAGCGTTATGCTAAAGTAGTTTTAGAGCGATTCTACAGTAAAGTAAAATATTGGATGACTTTCAATGAAATAAACTCAGCATTGCATTTTCCAGCGTTAAGTCAAGGCTTAGTTTTATCAAATGGCGCAGGTGAGTTTAAAAATATTGCGCAAGCTTGGCATAATCAGTTTGTCGCTAGTGCATTGGCAGTTAAGATTGGTCATGAATTAGATCCTAATTTAAAAATTGGCTGTATGATTATTTACGCTACTACCTATAGTTTAGATGCGAATCCTGTAAATCAAATGGCCACTTTAGAACAAAATCAAATCTTTAACTATTATTGTGCTGATGTACAGGTTCGAGGTGAATACCCAGCATTTACGAAACGTTTCTTAAAGAGCCGAGGAGTAGCATTTGAAGATTTAGTGATTACGGATGAAGATTTAGCCTTATTAAAAGCTTATCCAGTAGACTATGTTGGTTTTAGTTACTACATGTCTTCGGCAGTAACGGTGACCGGTGATGAATCTGATACAGTAGAAGGGAATCTTTTAGGTGGTGTGCGCAATCCATTCTTAAAGGCAAGTGAATGGGGTTGGCAAATTGATCCAATTGGTTTACGGGTTGCATTAAATGAATTATATAATCGTTACCAAAAACCAGTCTTTGTTGTAGAAAATGGCTTAGGAGCTATCGATACAATTGAGGCTGATGGTCAAATTAATGATGACTATCGCATTGATTATCTACGTGCTCATATTGAACAAATGGCTAAAGCGCTTGAAGACGGTGTGGATTTGATGGGTTATACCCCATGGGGATGTATCGATTTAGTTTCTGCTTCAACTGGCGAAATGAGTAAGCGCTATGGTTTTATCTATGTTGATTTAGATGATAAGATTGAAGGTAGTGGTAAGCGGATGAAGAAAAAATCTTTTGATTGGTATAAACAAGTGATTGCCTCTAACGGCATGCAATTAGATTAATAATGAATAAGCCTACCTTGAGTTGATTGAGTATCAACTTAAGGTAGGCGCTATTTTTAGGTAGATCAATAAGAGATAGGAACATTTTTTTGAGCTAAGTTTTCCAAGCAAAGTGTTAGGTAATCATGATCATGCTCCGGATAGATAGGAATGGTTAAGGCAATTTCATCTAAGTGGGCATAAGCAGGACAATGTTTGCCACGATAGAGAGGATCAAACCACTTTTCATCAGGTTGATAGTGACGTTTTTGCATTTCTTTTAAGACTAAAAGATGAAATTGATAAAGTTTATACGGTGAATAGGTGAAACAATAATTGACTGTTGCATGCTTTTTTTGCCAACCATTGCCACGCAAGGCACAGATTTCTCTATGTTGACCAAGTAATTGAGCACGTGGTAATAAGGTGATTAACGCTTCATGCCATAAACGCATAGTATTCCTACCTTTCTAATCCTTCACTATGCTATGATGCACATAATGAAAAAAACTGAGATTGTTAAAATAAACAATCCCAGTTCATGATTGATTATAATTTTTCAGTTTCTTTAATCGTAACACCTTTACGTTCAAAACGGAAGTGATAGACCACTAATAATAAGATAAACCAGACAGGTGCAAATAATAAAGCTTCTCTTGTTTCTTTTTGTAAAAGTAAAACAAAGGCGATGAAAGCCATAAAAATCAGTACTAAGTAATTAGCTAAAGGATATAATGGCATTTTAAAAGTATGAGATTGTTTGCCTTGAATGGTTTTTTTGTAACGTAGGTGAGCAATGACAATCATACTCCAAATGAATAAGAAACAAGTTGTTGCCACACTAGTTACTAAGACAAAGACACCGGCTGGCATGATATAATTTAAAATTATAGCAAGCATAATCACTGCTGCTGAAAAGAAAATTGAACGAGCTGGAACTTTGTGACTAGTTAATTTGTTAAATAGTTTTGGTGCATTGCCTTCAATCGATAACGAACGTAACATTCGACCAGTTGAATAGATAGCTGAATTACAAGCAGAGGCAGCAGAGCTCAAAACGACCACATTGATAATAGTAGCGGCTGCCATAATGCCGATTTCAGAAAATACTTGTACAAATGGACTTTGGTTGGCATCCATTGAATTCCATGGGTAGATAGACATAATAACTGCTAAAGCACCGATATAAAAAAGAATGATACGAATAGGAATATTGTTAATTGCTTTTGGCAAGACGTGTTCAGGATCTTTGGTTTCACCAGCGACTAAGCCAACTAATTCGACTCCAGCAAAAGCAAAGGTAACCATTTGGAAGGATAAAATAAACCCTTTTGGACCAGCTGCAAAGAAACCACCATGTGTCCATAAATTACTTAAAGAAACGACCCCTTGTTCGGTATGGAATCTTGTCGCTATCATAAAAATACCTATTGCAATCAAAGCGATAATAGCAATTACCTTAATTAGAGCAAACCAGAATTCTAATTCGCCAAAAAGTGAAACGGCAATTAAGTTAAAAGCAATCAGTAGAGCTAAGGCGATTAACTCAGGGAGCCAATTGGGTACATGTGGTAGCCAATAGTGTATATAAGTTCCGATGGCGGTAAGATCGGCCATGGCAATAGCAATCCAGCAAAACCAATAGGTCCAACCGGTAACAAAGGCAGCTTTAACCCCTAGATACTCAGCAATAAAATCTATAAATGAATGGTGTTTGGTATTAGATAATAATAATTCACCTAATGCACGCATAATTAAAAAGCAGATGCCACCCATAATAGCATAGGCTAGCAAGATAGACGGACCGGCTAATTGAATTGATTTACCTGATCCTAAAAATAAACCAGTACCAATTGCTCCACCAATTGAAATTAATTGGACATGGCGATTTTTTAATCCTCTGGCTAAATCCTGTTTTTCCTTTTTCATAAATAAACATCCTTTTTCTTCATGATAAATATATTTCATTCTAGTACATTTTCAGAAAATTTCAAATATCAAACAAATAAAAATGTGAAAGGCAACACATATTCTTAATTAAAATTTAATAAATTAAGAAATTTCAGAAAATAGTGATTATTCTTTGTTTTGTAGGATGAATTAAGAAAAATGATCTTGATGTTAAATGAATTCTTTATCATCTTAGCTTAAGTAGGATAGTATTCTTTTACGATACATAGTATAATGGTTAGGTGTTGTAAAAAAGGATAGCTTTATAAAAATCGTTATTTTGTTGGTTAAAACTTTAATAAAAGGGAGCCGATTGATGGATTTATTTAGAAAAAAGAGTATTCAATTCCAAACAAATAGTCAATTAAAGAAAAATTTACATCTTAAAGATTTAATATTGTTAGGAATTGGCGCTGTTATTGGGACGGGAATTTTTGTAGTCACAGGTCAAGCTGCGGCAACTTTAGCTGGTCCAGGGTTAACATTATCATTTGTAGTAGCGGCGTTTGTTGTTATTTTGTCTGGTTTTAGTTTTGCTGAGTTTGCTTCAAGAATTCCCGTACTTGGTGGTGCTTATAGCTATATGTATGTGGTATTTGGCGAGTTGGTTGCTTGGCTAACGGGTTGGTTTTTAATTTGTGAATATTTATTAGCAGTAGCTTCAGTAGCATCAGGTTGGTCAGCGTATTTTCAAGGTTTTTTAAGCTATCTTGGGATTCGTTTGCCCCATGCGTTAACGGCTGGCTTTAATGCCCAAAATGGAACATATTTTGATTTAATTGCTGGAATCGTAGTAATTTTAGTAACTTTATGGGTAACGCAAGAAGCGAGACGAGCGTTGCGTTTAAACAATTTTATGGTTTGGGTAAAATTTGGCATTATTGCTTTATTTATCGTAGTAGGCGTCTTTTTTGTCAAACCAAGTAATTGGCAACCATACCTACCATTTGGAGTTAAGGGCATTATCGATGGGGCGGCACTAGTCTTTTTTGCCTTTTTAGGTTTTGATGCGATTGCGATGGCAGCAGAAGAAGTCCATGAACCCCAAAAAACTATCCCACGAGGTATGATTGGGGCGATTGTCATTTCTACCGTTTTATATATTGTGGTTACAGCTATTCTAACAGGGCTTGTTCCTTATAAACAATTAGGTGTCAATGATCCGGTAGCTTTTGCGATGCGCTTTTTACATTTAGATTTGGTTGGTTCAATTATTTCCATTGGCGCCATTTTAACCTTGCTCACAGTAACTATTTCAATGATGTATTCATTAGCGCGGTTGGTGTATGCAATTAGTAAAGATGGTTTACTACCAAAAATGTTAAAGAAGGTGGACGAAAAACATCATACGCCTAAAAATGCCACTTATGTTTCAGGGATTGTAGTCTTTTTCTTTGCGACAGTCTTTCCATTAAATATTTTAGCTGAATTAACTAACATTGTTGCTTTGGCTTATTTAATCTTGATGGCTTATGGCATTATCCATTACCGAAAAGTTGCTGGTATGCCAAAATCTGGTGAATTTAAAGTGCCATTTGTTCCTGTATTACCAATCTTATCGATTATTTTTTGTATTGCGTTAATGATTCAATTATCGCTAGCAACTTGGATTGTTTTTATCATCAGTTTAGCAATTGGTTTAGGAATTTATTTTGGTTATGGGTATAAGCATAGCCAATTAAATCAGTCATAATAATTAGATGAATTGATAAATAAAATAGAGTGATTTTTTGTTTGTATGAACCAAAAATCACTCTATTTTTTTACTTTCTAAATGGCTTGTTTTAGTCGTTTTATCCTTTATAAATCAATTCGGCAAATTGACCATATTGTTTTACATCAACTAGATGAAATCGCTGTAATTGCTCTTTTTGAGTAAATAGTGGAATACCATTTCCTAATAGAACTGGTGCAATTTGTAAAATGATATGATCAATCATATTATTATCTAACAAAGGAGCCAAAAGGGTATTTCCACCAATAATCCAGATATTTTTGGAATCATCTAGCTGTTTAACAAACTTTACTACCTCCTCATTGACAGGAATAAAGCCTGATTGGGAGAACTCGTTAGCATGAGTGAAGACGTAATTGGTGGTTGTAGGGTAAAAAGCAGCTGGATTTTCAAATTTGGCAATTTCATTAAAGGTTTTTCTTCCCATGATGGTAATATCCATTTGTTGATAAAAATCAAGATAATTCGTTTCTTCAGGACTGCCTGTATCATGAAGCCATTGTAAATTATGCTGACTATCAGCAAGATAACCATCCATCGTTACACAGCCATAAAAATATACGCTCATAATTTCCTCCTATTAAAAGTACAAACACGCCTGATAGCTCTTAGATACTAACAAACGTGTTTATGCTAAAGTGGTTCTATGATATTTAGTGTTGTTACTCAAATTGAGGATAACACTGAATATCTTTTTTGTTTGAAACGATAGAAAAAGACATCTGTTTCCTCTATAATTAAGTCGACCAAAACCATTAAGGAGTGAAACAT
>DYWZ01000081.1 GCA_020742395.1 Enterococcus columbae | reverse complement strand
TGTGAAGCAGCTTGGTTAGACACGAGCGGATAAGTTTTGCAGCCGGGCAGAAAAGTTTGAAAAGGTGTAAAGACTTTTCTAGCCAAGCTGACTTATACGCCGAAGTGTTTAGCTGCTGAACACGGATTATTAAAGTTGTGAAGCAAGTTGGTTAACTCCGAGCAAATTTGGCTGCTACTTGCCTTGTCGTATGAGAAGTTAAAATCGTCAATTGAAGAATAGGAGAGAATGAGTGGATGGAATTTAAGATTCAATCTTTTGCTGATTTATCGGTTTATCAGTTACAGCAAATTTATCAATTACGTGTGGCGGTGTTTGTGGTTGAACAGAATTGTTCTTATCAAGAGGTGGATGAGATTGATGTAAATGCGCAACATGTTTGGCTTGAAGAAAATGGTCAGATTTTGGCTTATTTGCGCCTTTATAAGTTAGCCGATGGTCTACATTTAGGTAGAGTTTTAGTTGCCCCAACTTATCGTAAACAAGGCTTAGCCAAAGAATTACTAGGCCGAACGCTTACCTTTATTCAGCAACAACAGGCCCCGACGAAAGTGCAAATCGCCGCGCAAAGTTACTTATTATCATTTTATCAATCTTTTGGCTTTCAAGAAGTTTCAATACCTTATTTAGAAGATGGGATTGAGCATGTGGATATGTGTTTATCGATAGGATAATAAAAAGACCTAGCTTTGTATCGATCCTAAAAATTCTAGGGTCGTCTCGCTGTGCTAGGCCTTTTTTTATTTAATTATTTCGCTTGTTCTTTTAATAAGTCACGAATTTCTGCTAAGTAATCTTCAGCTGTTGGTTTTGGATCAGCAGCTTCAATCGCTTCTTCTTTCTTCTTACGTGCAGCTTTAGCTTTATTCGCAGCTTTTACAATCATAAATAGGACAAACCCAGTAATAATGAAAGTAATAATTGCGCTAATAACTAGACTAAATTGGAAAGTTACACCTTTAACTGGCGTCCAGTCAAGTACAGATAATGCACCTTTAAGATCTTTCGTTCCAGTAATTAATGATACCACTAACCCAACTAATGGAGTAATCAACCCATCAACGACATTTTTTACAATAGCAGTAAAGGCACCACCAATAACGATACCAACGGCTAAGTCTAAAACATCGCCTTTCATCATAAACTCTTTAAATTCTTTCAACATGTTTTTCATTCTCATCCCTCTTCCTTTAAAACTTTCTTACCTTTTAAGTATAAAGGGGTAAATTAAGAAAAATCAACCAATCAGCCTATAAAAACGTTTTTTTTGTTCTTTTGCCTAAAAATAATAAAATATCAGTACTTAAGCGCAATTCACAGAACTATGGTAAAACTGTGTTATAATGAAAGTTAAATGATGGAAGAATATAGGAGAAGTCAACTATGCGTCAATTACAAGAAGGTATTCAATTAACAGTTATTCCAACAACAAAATTTAAGACCATACGGATTTTTATCCGTTTTTCAACGATTCATACTCGTTTACAAGCCGTTAGAAGGACATTGTTGACGAGTGTTTTAGAAACCAATAGCCAAAAATATCCCTTACAAACTGATTTAAGTGCTAAATTAGCTGAGCTATATGGAGCGAGCTTTGGCATGAATGTTAGTAAAAAAGGGAATTTGCATCAAGTAAATGTAACCTTAAACTTGGTAAATGGCAAATATATTAACGATGATCAGATTTTATCAGAAGGGATAGATTTTCTAAAAGAAGTATTATTTCATCCTAATCAAAAAGCAGGACTTTTTGACGAAGAAACTTTTCGCTTAGAAAAAGAAAATTTATTGGATTATATTGCTAGTGTACCAGAGGATAAACAAGCATTTGCTTCCTTGCAATTACAAGAATTATATTTTGGAAAAGACAATGCGCAAGGAATACCAAGTTTTGGTAAAATTAGTGATTTAAAAGCAACAACAAATGCTGATTTAATGGCAACTTATCAAAAAATGCTTGCAGAAGATGTGGTCGATATTTTTGTAGTCGGCGATGTCGATGAAACAATCGTTTATGACTTGTTTGCTCAATGGGATTTCCCTAAAAATAGTCGTAAACAACCAGAGATGTTTTACACTCAAACGTTATTTCCAGAAGTTAAGGAATGTACAGTTAAAGAAGCAGTTACTCAAGCTAAATTAAACTTAGCCTACCATACTGATATTTATTATACTGATGAAAAACGTTATGCATTAACAGTCTTTAATGGTTTATTTGGAGGATTCCCACATTCTAAATTATTTATGAATGTTCGTGAGAAAAATAGCTTAGCTTATTATGCCTCAAGTAGTGTAGATACATTTAGAGGCTACTTAACCGTACAAACCGGTATTGAAACGAGTAATCAACAAAAGGTGTTAGATTTAATTCAAGAGCAATTAACCAGTTTAGCTCAAGGAGATTTTACGGATCTAGCCTTTGAACAAACCAAAGCGATGCTAAAAAATCAAATTTTACTGTCCTTGGATAATGCACAAGTTTTAATTGAGATGAAATATTTACATCAATGGTTACCGACAACTGCTTTAGATACCCAAGCTTATATCGATAAATTAATGCAAGTCAGTCGAGAAGAAGTTCAAGAAATTGCCAAACAAATTCATTTACAAGCCGTCTTTTTCTTGGCTGCTGAGGGGGATATGAATGAATAAAAAAGAATATACGCAAATAAATGAAACATTATATACCGAAGTATTAGCCAATGGTTTAAAGGTATATTTATTGCCTAAACCAGGTTTTCATAAAACTTACGGTTTATTTACGACCAATTATGGTTCAATTGATAATCATTTTGGTTATAAAAATGAAAGCCTTCATCAAGTCCCTGATGGCATTGCCCACTTTTTAGAACATAAAATGTTTGAAAAAGAAGAGGGCGACGTTTTTCAGGTGTTTGGTCAACAAGGGGCCTCAGCTAATGCGTTTACTAGTTTTACACGAACCAGTTATCTATTTTCAGCAACTGAAAAAATTAAAGAGAATCTAGAAACCTTGCTTGATTTCGTTCAAGAGCCTTATTTTACTAAAGAAACTGTTGAAAAGGAAAAAGGAATTATCGGCCAAGAAATTCAAATGTATGATGATGATCCTAATTGGCGACAATTTTTCGGTATGTTGCATAATTTATATCCTAATCATCCAGTAGGCATTGATATTGCTGGAACAGTAGAAAGTATAGCTGAGATTACTGCCGAAGACTTATATTTGTGTTATCAGACTTTCTATCATCCAAGTAACATGACTCTTTTTATTGTGGGCAATATTGATGTTGAAGAAACGATGCAGTGGATTTCTGCTAATCAGGCTCAGAAAACTTTTGCACCTATTCGCCAAATTGAACGCGTATTTCCAGCAGATAGCTATGATTCAATTGAACGTTTTAATCAATTAAAGATGGCGGTAACGCGTAAGAAAACCATTGTAGGTATTAAAGGCTTACAACAAAACTTACCAAGTGATGCTAAAGAAAAAATGATTTTTAGAAGTGCCCTACATTTATTATTCCAAATGCTTTTAGGCAATACTTCGGCGAATTTTTTACGATTGTATAATGAAGAGGTTATTGATGATACTTTTGGTTTTGAATTTAATCTAGATCGTGCCTTTCATTTTGCTGATTTTTCAACAGATACTGAAAATCCAGATCAATTTGAAAAAGAGATTCAAACGATTTTATTAAATTATCGTAATGACCCTGAAGTCAATGAAACCAATCTGGCTTTATTAAAGAAAAAGACACTAGGTAAATATTTCCAATCACTTAACTCTTTAGAACACATTGCCAATCAATTTACGCAAGATTTGTTTGGAGAGTATACTTTGTTTGATATGCCTGAAATTATTCAATCATTAACATTAGCTGATTTATATCAAGCTGCGGAACGCTTTATCGTACCAGAAGCCTTTAGCCGTTTTGATGTGGTACCTAATGTGTAGGGATTAAGTTGTAATTGATTCACCTCAAGTGTTTCTGAGGTGAATTTTTCTATAGTTCAAATTGAAAAGTTTAATTTTTTGAAAATTGTTAGGAAGTTTATAGAAAAAATACAGGTTTTTTAAAAATTTTGTGTTATTCTTATAGAGCTAATAGTAAAATATTGAAATGAATTATGTAAAAGACTGGGGTAGATGAACGAGTGGGTAACGAAACAATTATTGGTGCACAATTGCGAGAGGCCCGTTTAAATAAAAAAATATCTTTAGATGAATTACAACAAAAGACTAAAATTCAAAAGCGCTACTTAGAAGCTTTAGAATTAGGTGATTTTGATCGCTTACCGGGTGATTATTATGTCCGTACGTTTATTCGTCAATATGCCCAAGCAGTTGGTTTGGATGGTAATCGACTAGTTGCGGCCTTTGATGGCGATGAAGATCAAATCTTGCCTGAATTACCAAAACGTGAAGTACCAGAAGAGATTGCTACTACTAGAACGGCTGTTCATGAAGAAACATTTAGTCGTAAACGTAAACAGCGTGATTTAGTACCAATTATCATTTTGGGTAGCATTGCGTTCGTAATTATTATTATCGTAGCTTATACTACTTTACAAGATTATCGGTCAACTTCTATGATTGATCCTAGTAAAATTGTGGTTGAAAGTAGTAGTTCTGAAGTAAAGCATAGCTCAAAAGCAAGTGAAACGAAATCATCCTCATCAAGTACAGCAAGTACTAGCAGTTCAACAAGTACCTCGAGTACCACCGTTGAAAATCAAATGGAAATGAATATTACTCAAGTAAGTGCTTTAGAAACCCAAGTAGCGGTTAACCAAGCTAAAGCACCGATTGATTTACAGTTTACTGGTGTAAATGGTCCTTGCTGGATTGGTGTGATGGTTGGTGGTAGCTATGTTTATCAATATACGATGCAAGCGGGTCAGAGTCAAAGTTATACTTTACCAGATGGTACGACGCAGGCCACGATTGTTTTAGGGGCAAGCGATAATGTGAATATTCAGCTAAATAAAAAGGAATTAGCCTTTAAAAATGCAGCCTATACGGCAACTAAGAAAAATATTCAATTGACAATTTCCTATCAAAGTACATAATAAAAGAGAATGCTTTTAGATTAGGTAGATATTTGGAAGGAGAAGTGTAACTGTTGAATTTACCAAATAAGTTAACGGTACTAAGAATTTTTATGATTCCGATTTTTATCATTTTGTTGGCAGTACCAATGAATTTAGGACAAATCCAAGTAGGAGAGCAGCAGTTATTAATTACGCATTTATTAGCAGCAATTATTTTTGCCGTAGCTAGTTTCACTGACTGGTTAGACGGTCAAATTGCTCGCGCACGTAATTTAGTAACTAATTTCGGTAAATTTGCCGATCCTTTAGCGGATAAAATGTTAGTCATGACCGCTTTTATCATGCTTGTAGCTTTGGGTAAAGCACCAGCTTGGGTGATTGCAATTATTGTTTGTCGCGAATTAGCAGTCACAGGTTTACGTCTATTGCTAGTGGAGCATGGAGAAGTGATGGCAGCTGCTTGGCCCGGAAAAATTAAAACTGCAACGCAAATGGTGGCAATTATTTTACTATTGTTAAACAATATTCCATTTAGTTTATTGCATTTACCACTTGACTTAATTATGTTATATATCTGCTTAATTTTTACCATTTATTCTGGAGCAGATTACTTTATTAAAAATAAAGATGTCTTTAAAGGTTCAATGTAAGGAAATAAGTTCAGATTTATTCTGGACTTTTTTTCGTATCTAATTAATGAAGGGGAATTATCATGAATGCAGAAATTATTGCTGTTGGAACAGAAATATTAATTGGTCAAATTGTTAACTCAAATGCGACTTATCTATCGGAACAATTAGCGCAACAAGGGATTAATGTTTATTATCATACGGCAGTTGGTGATAATGTTAAACGTTTGACTGAAGTATTAACGATTGCTAAAAAACGTAGTGATTTAATTGTATTATGTGGTGGTTTAGGGCCAACACCAGATGATTTAACGAAACAAACCGTTGCGGAATTTGTTAATCAAAAATTAGTCTATGATAAACAAGGCTATCAACGCTTAATGGACTATTTTGCTGATAATAAACGTCCTATGACTGAAAATAATTTGTTACAAGCACTTGTGTTTAAAGATGGTCAAGGAATTCAAAATCCTAATGGGTTAGCGGTCGGTATTTATTATTATGATGAATTAAACACGACACATTATTTGTTATTGCCTGGTCCACCAAGAGAATTAAAAGCAATGTTTACAACGGGAGTAATCCCAATTTTGCAACGTTTAAATTTACAAAATGAGCAATTTATTTCAAGAGTATTACGTTTTTATGGGATTGGGGAATCACGTTTGGTTACTAAATTAGCTGATTTGATTGAACAACAAACCAATCCAACCATAGCACCTTATGCTAAGACTAATGAGGTAACTTTACGTTTAACGGTCAAAACACAAGAACGTCTTCATGGAGAAGCTTTATTGGATGAATTAGAACAACAGATTTTTGCTAAAGTAGGGACTTATTTTTATGGCTATGGGGATGATTATTCATTGGTTGAAGCAACTATTGATACTTTAAAACAAGCCAAAGCGACTTTAACTGCTGCAGAAAGTCTGACTACCGGTTTATTCCAATCAACGTTAGGTACGATTCCGGGTGTTTCAGACGTATTTAAAGGCGGTTTTGTTACCTATTCTCCAGAAATGAAAGCAAGCCTATTAAATCTAGATATCGAATGGTTAAAGACAGTTGGCACAGTTAGTCAAGAATGTGTAGAAATGATGGCAAAAAAAGCAAAAGAATTGACTAAGGCCGATTATGCCGTAGCTATTTCTGGTGTAGCTGGTCCAGATATGATAGAAAATCAAGCAATTGGTACAGTCTGGTTTGCTCTAGCAGGACCTGACGGTATCCAAAGCATTTGTCAAAAATTTCCTCATGGACGTAATGAAATTCGCCAAGCTAGTGTCATGTATGCCTTAAATATGGTACGTCAAACAGTTTTAGCAGCAACATCAAAAGATTAGGCGAATAAAATGCGAATATGTGTTCGCTTTTTCTTGCTTTTTTAACTTGAAACAGGTATGATTAAGAATGTGAGTAATCGTTTAAACAAGCGATGAGGAGGATACAATAAATGGCAGATGATCGTAAAGCAGCCTTGGATGCTGCGTTAAAAAAAATAGAAAAAAACTTTGGTAAAGGCGCGATTATGAAGCTTGGGGAAAAAGCAGATCAACAGATTTCTACCATCCCAAGTGGTTCGTTAGCCTTAGATGTGGCTTTAGGTGTTGGGGGCTATCCACGTGGACGGATTATTGAAGTTTATGGACCAGAAAGCTCTGGTAAAACTACCGTTGCCCTACATGCGATTGCTGAAGTCCAAAAAAGTGGTGGTACAGCAGCGTTTATCGATGCTGAACATGCCCTTGATCCAGCTTATGCGAAAAAATTAGGTGTTAATATTGATGAATTACTACTTTCTCAACCAGACACTGGGGAACAAGGATTAGAGATTGCTGATGCCTTGGTATCTAGTGGTGCAGTCGATGTGATTGTCATTGACTCTGTAGCGGCTTTAGTGCCACGTGCAGAGATTGATGGTGAAATGGGTGATACACACGTTGGTTTACAAGCTCGTTTAATGTCACAAGCTTTACGTAAATTATCTGGTTCTATCAATAAAACTAAAACTATTGCCATTTTCATTAACCAAATCCGTGAAAAAGTCGGTGTGATGTTTGGTAATCCAGAAACAACTCCTGGTGGCCGTGCGTTGAAGTTTTATGCGACCATTCGTTTAGAAGTACGTCGTTCTGAGCAATTAAAATCAGGAACAGATATCATCGGAAACCGGACAAAAATTAAAGTAGTGAAAAATAAAGTGGCTCCACCATTTAAGACTGCTGAAATTGACATCATGTATGGTGAAGGGATTTCACAAGAAGGTGAATTGCTGGATATGGCCGTAGATGTTGATATTATCGACAAGAGTGGTGCATGGTATTCTTACAAAGGCGATCGTATCGGTCAAGGCCGAGAAAATGTGAAGAACTATATGAAGGAACACCCTGAAATGGTTGCAGAGGTTTCAGCGCTAGTTAGAAATGCTTATGGCATTGGTGATGCACCTAGTGAAAGTATCGAAGCAGCTGATGAATTTCAAGACACTTTAGATATCGAATAATGACAAATCATTAATTATATTATTGAGCCAACTAGGGAGAACATCATCTGTTCTAATCTAGTTGGTTTTGTTATATAATGGGGAACTAAGTAAAGATGAATAGTAGAATAGATGCTTTTTTAAGTTGACACTCTGCCATGCAAACATTAGAATAAAATTGTGTATATTACACATATGCAAGTAGGCATATTGATAATTTTATAAGTTAATAGTTTATCAGAAAACTACAGTGAAAAAAATAAGATAGTATGGAGGTGATTCAATGGGACTTTACATTCTCCTCGCTATCATCGGTGGGTTGATTGTCGGATTAGGAATTGGTATTTTTGTAGCTAACTCTCGTCATGAAAAAGAAATTTCAGATGCACAAAATTCTGCAATTGGTATTATTAATGCTGCTAATAAAGAAGCTGAAACCTTGAAAAAAGAAGCTTTATTAGAAGCTAAGGAAGAAAATCAAAAATATCGTTCGGAAATTGAAAGCGAGTTAAAAGAGAGCAGACTAGAATTAAAATCGCAAGAAAGTCGTTTATTACAACGCGAAAAGCTTTTAGATCGTAAAGATGATTCTTTAGAAAAACGTGAATACACTTTAGAGACAAAAGAAAATAAATTGACTGCGAAACAACAATTAATTGATGAGCGAGAAAAAGAAGTTGAAAAGTTAATTGAACAACAGCAAACTGAACTAGAAAGAATTGCTGAATTATCTAAAGAAGATGCCGCTCAAGTCATCATGAAACAAACTGAAGAAGAGTTAAGTCATGAGTTGACTTTAATGGTGAAGGAATCTGAACAACGTGCTAAAGAAGAAGCTGATCGTAAGGCGAAAAACTTACTATCATTAGCGATTCAACGTTGTGCGGCAGATCAAGTTTCTGAATCAACAGTATCGGTAGTCACTTTGCCAAATGATGAGATGAAAGGTCGCATTATTGGTCGTGAAGGCCGTAATATTCGCACATTAGAAACATTAACCGGGATTGATTTAATTATCGATGATACTCCTGAAGCAGTGGTATTATCTGGTTTTGATCCAATTCGCCGAGAAATCGCGCGAATGACTTTGGAAAAATTAATTCAGGATGGTCGGATTCATCCAGCTCGCATTGAAGAAATGGTGGAAAAATCACGTAAAGAGATGGACGAGCGTGTCCGTGAATATGGTGAACAAGCAGCCTTTGAAGTAGGGGCACATACCTTACATCCAGATTTGATTAAGATTTTAGGCCGTCTACACTTTAGAACTAGTTATGGTCAAAATGTGCTAAACCATTCAATTGAAGTAGCCAAATTATCTGGTGTCTTGGCAGCTGAATTGGGTGAGGATATCCAATTAGCTAAAAGAGCAGGTTTACTTCATGATATTGGTAAAGCTTTAGACCATGAAATCGAAGGCTCTCACGTAGAAATCGGTGCCGAATTAGCTGCGAAGTATCGTGAGCATAAGGTGGTTATCAATGCAATTGCTTCCCACCATGGGGATACAGAAGCAACTTCAATTATTTCTGTATTAGTAGCTGCTGCCGATGCCTTATCTGCGGCTAGACCAGGTGCGCGTAGTGAATCGCTAGAAAACTACATTCGTCGACTAGAAAATCTAGAAAATATCTCTAATAGCTTTGCTGGGGTAGATTCTAGCTTTGCAGTCCAAGCCGGTCGCGAGGTTCGTGTCATGGTTAAACCAGAAGAAATTTCTGATTTAGAGGCTGTTCGTTTAGTCCGTGATATTCGTAAGAAGATTGAAGATGAATTAGACTATCCAGGACATATTAAAGTGACCGTTATTCGTGAAACCCGAGCAGTTGATTATGCGAAATAATTAAAAAATGAGTATAAATCTTCTCAAGATTGGCTTTTAAGCTGATTTTGAGAAGATTTTTTATATAGGGGATCTTTGTCAACTAGTACTATTGGCTAAATAATAGCTAAAAAGTGCCTACCAATATTATTTCAAAAGCTGATAATCTAGAGGATATCATTCGTAAATACAATGGGAAATAACTTGTTTTTACATATTTTCAGGCTATACTGTAAGTGTAATTAGTCCTAGATGACAGTTATTAAAAGAGGCGAGAAAGATGAAAAACAAGCCAATCAAAGAACATTTACAAAAGGTACATCAAAATCCTAAGAATAAAAAATATCAGCTTTATATGGAAATTGTTTTGGGCTTGATTATACTTTTAGCTATGTTAGCGGTAGTTGGGGGTAGTTATCATTGGTCTGAGGATATAGCTAAGATTATAGGGGGATTACTAACCGGATTGGCACTTATATTAAATTATCTAGCTTTTCAATTAACCAAAAGTTATTATGCCGGGATTTTTGATGAAAATAGTCCTTTATTCATACCTAAAGTCTTTGGAGTTGGTATAACAATTAATCCTTATAATAAAATCGGCCGTTTAATTTGGATAGGCTTAGGAATATTCATATTTTTCATGCTCATTTGGATGATAGTATCGATATTTTAGATAAAAAAAGCGTGTACGTAATTGGCGTACACGCTTTTTAACTAGTATTGTTGCAATTTTTCAGCGGTAATTTCTGTAAAGCTATGAATGATTTGATCAGCACCGGTTAAAGGTTCCCCCGCTGATACACCGATAGCATACATTCCCGCCGCTTTGATTCCTTGAATACCAGCCTGCGCATCTTCGAAACCGATTGCGCTACTTGGGTCTACTTGAATCAGTTGGCAAGCTTTAAGAAAAATTTCTGGATCAGGTTTTCCTTTACTCAAAGTATTTGGATCAACAATTGCCTGAAAGTCTTCTTTTACGCCAAGTTTTTCTAAGATAAAAGGGGCGTTTTTAGAAGCTGAAGCAATGGCACATGGGATATTTAAGGCTTTTGCTTGATCTAAAAATGCTTTTACACCAGGCAATAAATCGTTTGGCGTTAAACTTTGTAATAATTCAACATAATGGGTATTTTTCTTTTCGGCTAAGGCTTGTTTTTCTTGTTCAGTGAATTTCTCAGCTTGGTGACCAAATGCTAAAATTCGCTCTAAAGATTCCATACGACTAATCCCTTTTAATTGCTCATTAAAGGCTAAATCAATCGTAATACCTAACTCTTTGGCTAAGGCTTGCCAAGCAATAAAGTGATATTTAGCCGTATCGGTAATGACACCGTCTAAATCAAAAACAAATCCTTTTTTCATTAAGAACAGCTCCTTTTATTTTAGAGGCTATGTGTTGAGCGATTTGATACGAGTAAATAAGTTCCAAGTGGATGGAAAAATCCACCATATTTTAAGATTTTTTCAGCAACTTGGCTTATTTATCGAGTATCAGCTCAACAACATGCCGTTTTTTTTAGAGGCTATGAAACAGCTCGCTCAGGCACGAGCAAATAAGCTTCAAAGGGATGGAAAAGTCCGCTACTTTTAAGACTTTTACAGCACTTTGACTTATTTGTCGAGTGACTAGCTGGCTCATGCCGTGGTATCTATTTGTTTTATACTCACAGTATAGCAACCGGTTGCGTTAATGTCAAAAGGTTTTATCATTCTTAGGAGTTGTTGGTAGCTTGGCCATCCTAGATTGCATGCTATGCAAGAAAGTTAGAGATATGGTAAAATGATTAAGATAATGTCTATCTTATAGGTGAAAGAATGGAAATTTATGAAAAAGCTCCCGCTAAGATTAACTTAGGTTTGGATATATTGTATAAACGACCAGATCAGTATCATGAATTAAAAATGGTTATGGCAAGTATCGATTTGGCGGATCATTTAAAATTTGAGACCTTACCAACAGATGAAATCATTGTTGAAACCAATAAAGCTTTCTTGCCAGTAGATAAGCGGAATAATGTTTATCAGGCCGCTGAATTATTAAAGCAACGCTATCATATTACCCAAGGAATCAAGATTTCTATTGAAAAAAATATTCCAGTGGCGGCCGGTTTAGGTGGTGGCAGTAGTGATTGTGCTGCAGCTTTGCGAGGGTTAAATCGCTTATGGCAGCTAAATTTGTCACTTGAAGAATTGGTTGCTTTGGGTATGGAAGTGGGTACGGATGTTCCATATTGTTTATATGGTACGACCTCAGCTGTTTTTGGTAAAGGCGAAATTGTTCAGCCGATTCAAGCGATGCCACAATGTTGGGTAGTTTTAGTAAAACCTAAAATTAGTGTTTCTACTCGTAAAATCTTTCAATTAGTATCCGTCGATCAATTAATTCATCCAGATATTGATCGTTTAATTGCTGCAATCAATGCTAATGATTATACGCAGATGCAACAGTTTATGGGCAATAGTTTAGAACAAGTAACTATTGAAAAATACCCTATTGTTGCTAAAGTAAAAGAAAAAATGCTGCAATTTGGTGCTGATGTGGCTTTGATGAGCGGCAGTGGTCCAACAGTATTTGCGTTATGTCAAAAATATTCGCGAGCTCAACGTATTTATAATGCGTTAAAAGGTTTTTGTGATGAAGTCTATTTAGTCCGTACCTTACCATAATGAAGATTGAAACATCCGTAAGTTAACGGATGTTTTTTTGCATGGTTGAACGAGCGCGATTCACTTTAATCAAGGCTTTTTTCATTCTGCAAATTTTGTGCTATACTTACGCTAATTAATTGAATAAGAAGGTGTTATGATGTCTGAAACTAAACAATTACCTTTAAGAAATGAAGTAGAAGAAGCATTAACTTGGGATTTAAGTGTGATTTTTGCTGATGATGCAGCTTTTGAAGCAGCTATTGCTAACTTGCAAGCTGATTTAGCCAAAGCGGATCAATTCAAAGGAACACTAAGCCAAGGGGCCAAAGCTTTTTTAGCAGCTTTAGAATATCAATTAGCCATTGGGCGACAATTAGAAACGATTTATGTTTATACGCATTTACGCAACGATCAGGATACAACGAATGCGAAAGATCAAGCCTTATATGCAAGAGCGACAAGTCTATGGGCACAAGCAGGGGAAGCTATTTCATGGTTTGAACCAGAAGTACTATCTTTAGATGATCAAGTCATTTGGGATTATTTCAAACAAGAGCCAGCTTTAGCACAGTATTGTCACTATATTACTCAAATTGTAGATAATCGTGCTCATATTTTACCTGCTGAGCAAGAAGCTTTATTGGCCGCAGCTGGTGAAATCTTTGGTTCAGCAGCCAATACATTTTCAATTTTAAACAATGCGGATTTGGAATTTCCTGTTATTGAAGATGAAAATGGCGAAAAAATTCAACTTTCACACGGCATTTATGGTCAATTGTTAGAAAGTACTAATCGTAAAGTCCGCAAAGCTGCTTTTGAAGGTCTTTACCAAGTCTATCAACAATTTGCAAGAACTTTTGCTTCAACATTAAGTGCCAATGTTAAGCGTCATAATTATTCGGCTAAAGTTCGTCATTATCAATCTGCTCGCCAAGCGGCATTAAGCAGTAATCATATTCCTGAAAGTGTACATGATACGCTAATGGAGGTGGTAAATAAGCATTTGCCATTATTACATCGTTATATGGAATTAAGAAAACGACTATTAAAATTAGACGAATTGCATATGTATGATGTTTATACACCGCTTTTAGGTGAAGCTTCGATTAAATATACTTATGAAGAAGCTAAGGCAAAGACTTTGGCGGCTTTACAACCAATGGGCGAGGAGTATTTAGCGGTTGTTCAAGAAGCGTTTGCTAAACGTTGGATTGATGTGGTTGAAAATAAAGGTAAACGCAGTGGCGCGTATTCTTCAGGAGCCTATGATACCTATCCATATATTTTACTCAATTGGCATGATACTTTAGATCAACTATTTACTTTAGTACATGAAATGGGTCATTCAGTGCATAGTTACTTTACTCGTAAGTATCAACCTTATGTATATGGGGATTATTCAATCTTTTTAGCAGAAATTGCTTCAACAACAAATGAAAATTTATTGACTGAATACTTGTTAAAAACTGAAACCGATCCTAAAGTAAGAGCCTATATTTTAAATCATTACTTAGATGGTTTTAAAGGTACTGTTTTCCGTCAAACACAATTTGCAGAATTCGAACACTTCATGCATGAAGAAGATGCTAAAGGCACACCACTGACTGCTGAATTTTTAAATGAGCATTACGGAAAATTAAATCAAAAATATTATGGTGAAGCGATTAGTGAAGATCCACAAATTAGTTATGAATGGTCGCGTATTCCGCATTTTTACTATAATTATTATGTTTATCAATATGCAACGGGCTTTAGTGCAGCTTCAGCCTTAGCCGCTAAGATTTTATCTGGTGATAAAACACATCTAACTAACTATTTAGCTTATCTTAAAGCAGGTAGTAGTGATTTTCCAATTGAAGTGATGAAAAAAGCGGGAGTCGATATGACTAAGCCGGATTATTTAGAAGAAGCGATGCAAGTATTTGCTCAACGTTTAGATGAATTAGAAGCTTTAGTCAATGAATTAGAAGCATAATTGAAATAAAAGGAAAGAGGCAACGAATTCGTTGCCTCTTTTTAAGGAGTTAAAAATGAAAAAGTGTTTATATAGGGTTGTTTATTGGGATACTTATAATATAAAGGATAAATTTGAAGTTTTTTTGAACAAAACGTTAGGATTGTGTAAATGATTTTTAAAGCTAGTTACCAAATCTCTTCTTTTTGCTTGACACGTTTAGGATTGTTTGATAAATTAAGGAGCGCTAGATAAATCGTAATATTACGATTTACATTCCGATTTATTAGGAGGAAATGACGTGAAAAAATTAACCCTTGTTGTTCTTTTTATGGTTAGTTGTCTGTTTTTAGGCGCTTGTGCACAAGAGGGTCAATCAACATCAAACAAACAAGTCAAGGTAATGACTACTTTTTATCCAATGTATGCTTTCACTAAGGCGATTGTTGGGGATAATGGGACCGTTGATTTATTAATTCCAGCGGGAACAGAAGCGCATGATTATGAACCTAGTGCTAGAGATTTAGCAAAAATCAGTGAGGCCGGAATGATGGTTTATAATAGTAATCACTTTGAAACTTGGATAAAAGATGTCAAAAAAAATATGAAAGATAGCCAAACGACCTTTGTTCAAGCGAGTCAAGGTATTCAGTTATTAACTAGTCAAGAAGAAAATTTAGCTGATGGGCATGAACATGATAGCGTTGATCCACATGTTTGGTTGGATCCTGTTTTAGCTCAAAAAGAAGTTACAACGATTCGCGATGCATTAATTAAAAAATATCCTAAATATCAAAAGGCTTTTACCCAAAATGCTGCCAATTATTTAGCAAAATTAGCTAAATTAAATGAGCGATACCAAACAGCTACTAGTCAAGCCAAAAACAAGACTTTTGTGACACAACATGCGGCTTTTGGTTATTTAGCGCATCAATATGGCTTAAATCAAGTCGCTATTGCCGGACTTTCACCTGATGAAGAACCTAGCCCAAGTCGCTTGGCTAGTTTAAAGACTTTTATCGATGAAAACCAAGTAAAAGTCATTTATTTTGAAGAAAATGCTTCTTCAAAAGTTGCCCAAACGTTAGCGAAAGAAACTGGTGTGAAATTAGCGGTATTAAATCCGCTAGAGGGCTTAACCAAAAAACAAATGCAAGCAGGAGAAGATTATCTTTCAGTAATGGAAGATAATTTACAGGCCTTAAAAGAAAGTATTCAATAAAGATACACTTGATGAAGAAAAGTGGAGGAGTTATGGCACGCTATATAGAAGTAGAAAATTTAAGCTTTTACTACGATGAAGAACCTGTTTTAAGTGGGATTAATTATTATGTAGATGCTGGTGAGTTTGTGACCTTAACTGGTGAAAACGGTGCGGCCAAGTCTACCTTAGTGAAGGCAACGTTAGGATTATTAAAGCCGATGAGTGGCAAAATTACGATTGCTAAAGAAAATATTGAGGGGAAAAAATTAAGTATTGGTTATATTCCGCAACAGATTGCTTCTTTTAACGTAGGTTTTCCTAGTACGGTTTTAGAATTGGTTCAATCAGGTCGTTATCCCAAGGATCGTTGGTTTAAAAAATTAACGCCACGTGACCATGAGCATGTAAAAAAAGCTTTAGATGCAGTTGGTATGTGGGAAATGCGAAATAAACGAATTGGTGAACTTTCCGGAGGGCAAAAACAGCGGATTAGTTTGGCACGAATTTTTGCAACGGATCCAGATTTGTTTATTTTAGATGAACCGACTACGGGTATGGACGAGCAGTCTCGCAAAGATTTTTATCGCTTGTTGCGACACAGTGCCCATCAGCACCAAAAAGCGATTTTGATGATTACGCATGATCATGAAGAGATTAAACATTATGCGGACCGCCAAATTCGTTTGGTTCGAAAGGAGGGTTCACCATGGCGTTGCTTTCATATGAATTCATGAGACGGGCTTTTTTAGCAGCCATTTTTATTTCGGGGATTGCGCCTATGTTAGGGGTATTCTTGGTCTTACGTAGACAATCCTTGATGGCAGATACCTTGTCGCATGTCTCTTTAGCCGGTGTGGCATTGGGTTTTTTCTTACAATTAAATCCTAGTTTAACGACTTTAGTTATTGTTATTTTAGCGGCGATTGTTTTGGAATATTTACGGACGATGTTCCATAGTTACTCTGAAGTATCGATTGCGATTTTAATGTCTGGTGGTTTAGCCTTAGCTTTAGTATTAATGAAACTTAGTGGGGGCAACTCTGCAGCAAGTATCCAATCTTATTTATTCGGTTCAATTGTGACCATTACCAATGAGCAGGTTTGGTTCTTAGGAATTTTATTTATCGTAACGTTTTTTGCCTTTTTACGCTTTAAGCGGCCGATGTATATTCTAACCTTTGATGAAGCAACCGCTCATGTCGATGGCCTGCCTGTGCGCTTGATGTCGATGTGCTTTAATATTTTAACTGGTGTGGCGATTGCGATTATGATACCAATTGCTGGTGCGCTGTTAATTTCAGCGATTATGGTCTTACCTGCTGCGATTAGCTTACGCGTTGGTCGTGGATTTACGATGGTGATTTATCTAAGCATGTTCATTGGTTTAATCGGCATGCTCACTGGTTTAACTAGCTCATTTTATCTAGATACGCCACCCGGAGCAACAATTACCTTAGTTTTTATTGTCTTTTTCTTAGTCGTTAATATCATTAAATTTATTTGGATTCGCCTCAATCGCCAAAAGCAAATTCGCTCCTAGTATGTTCGTAGTGATTGTTTGATTGATTTATGAAAGTTAGTAAAAATCCAGCTATTTTTCTAAAAAAACCATTTGTCTATTAGATTCGACCGTCTATCTGTAAACGGTCGAATTTTTTTATTTTATTGTCTATAATTAGGTTGAAAGGAGGGAATGGCAGATGAAGTACGAACTCTTAATTGATGCAACGTACCTTGAGCCAAAAGTCATTATTTATAGTGCTGAGCTTAGTACAGAGGTCACGAGGTTAGTGCAATTTTTAAATCAACAGGATCAGCCTTTATTAACTGGTCGCTTGCATCATCAACTCGTTATTTTAGACTTTGCTGATATCGTTCATCTCTATGCCTTAGATAAAAAAGTTTATGCTGCTACGTTAACCGCTAATTATGAATTAAATATTCGTTTGTATGAGGCTGAAAATTATCTGAATACCCCACAATTTGTCCGTATTTCCAGATCTGAAATCATTAATTTAAAGCAAGTGCAATATTTTGATGTGCATTTTAATGGAACGATTTTGGTTCAGTTGAAAAATGGTGTTACCACTTATGTTTCTAGAAGATATTTAGGAAAATTAAAACAAATTTTAGGAAGGTGAGAATCATGCAAACAAAGAAAAAGTGGTTGGTAACGAGTTTGTTAGGCTTTCCATTGGGGATGGCTATTAGTCAGAGCATTAGTATCATTATCAGTCTGGTTTCCACATATTTTTCAGGCAAAGTTCAGTATTTGGCAGTTCCTCCTAGTTTAGCACAGTCTTTTGATGGCGAATTATGGGCTGTATGCTGGCAAACCTTTTGGGCTGGGCTGCTAGGTGCTTTATTTATGGCTTGTCGCGTGATTTGGGACAAGGAAGAGTGGTCGCTGTTAAAGAGAAGTTTGCTTTATTATTTAATTACAGTTAGTGCTACTTTGCTGGTTGCCCATCTCAATCAATGGGTAGTGTTCCATTTAGTCAGCTATGTTGTATTTTTATTCATCTACACAGTTATTTTCATGCTTATTTGGGTCATCACGTATCTAAGAATCTATTTTTTAATGAAACGCTGGAATCAAAAGTTATCAAAATTATAATCGATGAATAGGTATGTTAGTGTTGATATCTCTACAAGGTGTTAAATAGAAAAGTAGTCTCTATAAAGCATTCAATTTCTTACTAATAGCAGTTGAATGCTTTTTTGGTGTGAATTTGATGAAGAATGTTCAGTAATTTTTAATGAATAAACGAAAGATTCTCGGTAAAATGGCAGATGGTAGGGTAATTTTACGAACATTTACTAATTATATTAGAGAAACATCTAGAAAAATTCGCTTTTTTTGACTATAATGAAAGAAATGAACAAAAGGAGCGAAAGCAGATGAAGATTCGTCGTAGTGAGCGATTAATTGATATGACCAATTATTTATTGTCACATCCACATGAATTAATTTCGTTGAGTGTATTTGCTAAGCGATATAATTCAGCCAAATCATCTATTAGTGAAGATTTAGGGATTGTCAAAAAGACGTTTAAAGAACGTGGGATTGGTATTTTGGAAACTTTGCCTGGCGCAGCTGGTGGGGTAGTATTTGTACCAGTTATCGAACAGGATGAAGCATATACATATATTGAACAATTAGCCGAACGTTTATCTGAACAAGATCGATTACTGCCAGGAGGCTATGTGTATTTATCTGATTTACTGGGCGAACCGGATTTATTAAGACAAGTGGGGCGCATTATTGCCTCTAAGTATTTGGATAAAGAAATTGATGCAGTGATGACGGTTGCGACTAAAGGAGTGCCGATTGCACAAGCTGTTTCTTATTATTTAAATGTACCATTTGTTATTGTTCGCCGTGATTCAAAGATTACGGAAGGATCAACTGTTAGTGTAAATTATGTGTCAGGTTCTTCTGAACGAATTGAAAAAATGGAATTATCTAAACGCAGTTTGCGTCGTGGTTCAAAAGTGTTAGTAGTAGATGACTTTATGAAAGGCGGCGGCACTGTCAATGGGATGAAGAGTCTTATTGAAGAATTTGAAGCTGAATTAGTGGGAATTACGGTCTTTGCAGAAGGTAACTTTAAAGGAAAACGAGTAATTGACGAATATAGCTCGTTATTATATGTTAAAGATGTGAATACCCAAACGAAGACAATTTCAGTTGTGCCAGGAAATTACTTTAAAGACTATCTAGCTCAAAATGCTGAGGCAACTGAATAAGAATGAAGGAGGTTACTTCGTGAGTAATCGATATGCAATCATCCTTGCTGCTGGTAAGGGAACACGAATGAAATCAAAATTATATAAAGTTTTACATCCTGTATGCGGAAAAGCTATGGTTGATCATGTTTTAACTCAAGTAGAAGCCATTCAACCCGATGAAATTATTACCATTGTCGGTCATGGCGCAGAATTGGTTAAAGAGCGTTTAGGCGAACGTTCCAATTATGCTTTACAAGCTGAACAATTAGGCACAGGACACGCTGTTATGCAAGCAAGTCAACAATTAGAAGGTAAGACAGGAACAACGATTGTTTTAAGTGGAGATACCCCACTTTTAAGTGCTGAAACTTTACAACAACTATTTACTTTCCATGAAGAAAATCAAACTGCGGTGACTGTTTTGACTGCCCATGCAGAAGATCCAACCGGTTATGGTCGTATTATCCGCGATGAAAATAATCACGTGGTTAAAATTGTTGAACAAAAAGATGCCAATGCAAAAGAAGCAGCGGTTCAAGAGATTAATACTGGTACGTATTGTTTTGACAATGCTTTATTATTTGATGCATTAAGTCAAATTACTACCGACAATGCCCAAGGTGAATATTATTTAACCGATGCTTTAGAAATTTTGAAAAACGCGAATCATAAGGTAGCCGCTTTTCAAATGACGGATTTTGAAGAATCTTTAGGGGTTAATGATCGTGTAGCTTTAGAAAAAGCCAGTCAAATTATGCGTAAACGCATTAATCGTCAGCATATGTTAAATGGTGTAACCTTTGTAGATGCTAATAGTACTTACATTGAAGCCGATGTTCAAATTGGATCAGATACAGTGATCGAAGCCGGCGTTGTATTAAAAGGACAAACCAAAATTGGTGAAGATTGTTTGATTACAGCTCATTCAGAAATTGTTGATAGTATCATTGAAGATCACGTAACAATTAAACAATCTGTTGTTGAAGAAAGTCATGTTCGTAAATTTGCTGATGTAGGACCATTTGCTCATTTAAGACCACAAGCGGATATTGGTGAAAAAGTGCATATTGGTAATTTTGTTGAAGTGAAAAAAGCGACAATTGGTGAAGGAACAAAAGTAGGTCATCTCACTTATGTAGGAGATGCAACTTTAGGTAAAGATATCAATGTAGGTTGTGGTACAGTTTTTGTAAACTATGATGGCAAAAATAAACATCACACAGTTATTGGTGATCATAGCTTCATCGGATCTGGTACTAACATTATTGCACCAGTCACTATGGCACCAAATAGTGCAACAGCAGCTGGCTCAACCATTACAGAGGATATTTCCGAACATACTTTGGCAATTGCCAGAGCAAGACAGGTAAATAAGCTTAATTTAGCAAAAAAAATCCCGTATTTTGAATAAGTAACCCGAAAAAACTTGATTTCTTGTTCAAAAATGACTACTATTTTATGTGGAAGAGTATAACACAAATAGTAGTCATTCTGTTTGTAAAAAAGAAAGTGGAGGTTCTCATGTCAAACCAATATTCTGATCCAAGGTTAAAAATTTTTGCTTTAAATTCAAACCGTCCGCTAGCGGAAAAAATCGCAAAAGCAGTAGGAGTTGAATTAGGAAAATGTACTGTAAAACAATTCAGTGATGGTGAAATTCAAGTAAACATCGAAGAAAGTATTCGTGGTGCACACGTATATGTTGTACAGTCAACCAGTTCACCGGTTAACGATAACTTAATGGAATTGTTAATTATGATTGATGCTTTAAAACGTGCAAGTGCTAAAACAATCAATGTAGTGATGCCTTATTACGGTTATGCACGTCAAGATCGAAAAGCGCGCTCACGTGAACCAATTACAGCGAAGTTAGTAGCTAATATGTTACAAACAGCTGGAGCAACTCGAATGGTAACCTTAGATTTACACGCAGCACAAATTCAAGGATTCTTTGATATTCCAGTAGACCATTTAATGGGGGCACCATTAATTGCCAATTATTTCTTAGAAAATAATATCAAAGGCGACGATGTAGTTGTAGTATCACCAGACCATGGTGGAGTAACTCGTGCTCGTAAATTGGCTGAATTTTTAAAATCACCAATTGCGATTATTGACAAACGTCGTCCTAGAGCCAATGTTGCTGAAGTGATGAATATTATTGGTCATGTAGAAGGCAAAGTGTGTGTCTTGATTGATGATATGATTGATACCGCAGGAACAATTACCTTGGCGGCTAATGCCTTAAAAGAAGCAGGAGCGAAAAGTGTCTATGCTTCATGTACTCACCCTGTTTTATCAGGTCCAGCTTTACAACGAATTCAAGATTCAGCAATCGAACGTCTAGTAGTTACTGACTCTATCAATTTACCAGCTGAACGTAAAATTGATAAAATCGATGAAATTAGTGTGGGTGAATTAGTTGCCGAAGCTATTAAACGTATTCATGAGAACAAACCAGTTAGTCCATTATTTGAAAGTAAACAACCTTTATAGATTGATTAACAGGAGTCTTTAGGGCTCCTGTTTTTTGTTGTGTATTTTAAGAATACTATGCTAAGCAGAAGTCTTGCAAAATAAAAATAATATGTTATGCTTAAAGCGTAAAAATTAAATAGAATCTGCTCACAAAGGGGAGCCATTAGGCTGAGATTGAGGCAACTCTAAACCCTTCGTACCTGTTTCGGTTATTCGATCGTAGGAATTGTGACGAGTAGAAGTGTTCGATTGATCCACTTCTCCTTTGTGAATTGAATAGATTCTAAAGGAGGAGTTTTTTTATGAACAAAAAGACAGAAATTTTACTGGAAGGAACATTAATGGCTGCTTTGGCGATGGCCTTACATTTTGTTCCGTTGAATATTGGGAGTAGCTTTACCATTTCACTAGGCCAAATTCCTATGACGATTTTTGCTTTACGTCGGGGGTTAAAACCAGCTTTATTTGCTTGTTTTTTATGGGGGATGTTGTATTTTGTTACAGGACAGGTTTATTTTTTAACGCCCGTCCAAGTCTTAATTGAATATCCAATTGCCTTTACTTTTGCTGGTTTTGCCGGTATTTATGCCTCGAAAGTTCAAGCGGCGATTGCTAATCAACAAGTTGCTAAAGTCCGTCAACTGATTGTTTATGCTAGTTTGGTTGGGGTAGGTGCTCGTTTCTTTTGGCATTTTGTAGCTGGTTGGGTTTTCTGGGGAGCGTATGCTTTATGGGGAATGAAAGCATGGTTATTTTCACTTGTGATGAACGGTGCCAGTGGCCTGGCTAGTGGTTTAGTTGCTAGTATCGTGATTGTTTTAGTTTATAACTTAGCCCCACAAATATTACGAGTAAATTCGTTAAATCAAAAATATAGTCCACGTTAATAAAGAAAAACACGGCTAGTTGTACTAGTCGTGTTTTTATAGCCAATCAGGATCAATATCTAATTGCCACTGTGCTTGTTTGGTTAAATAAGTTAGAGTACCTACTTTTTCTGTTTGGCGTAAACTTTGATTATTTAAACGTGATCCTGCTTCTTCTATTGCATATAGCGGGATTTCTACAGCTTTACTGGTTAATTTAGCTTTAGGAAAATTAAATGCTAGCCCATCTTTTAACAGCTCGCGTAACTCTTTAACTAAATCAATTGGTAAAGTAGGAACTTCTATTAATTTTCTTCTAAAGAATGGACGTTGATCATTGACTTCTTGATAAATAATTGCAGTAATTTTTTTAGCAAGAATACGATAAAATTCTTCAATATAACGGTAATAGACTCTTAATAAATCATCATCTAACTCGAAATAAACAAAATTATTTTGTAATTTATAAAAAAAGGGTGAATGCAAATGCGTTTTCATGTGACCAAGATAAAGTAACTCAGAGATTTCTAAAGCGGAAAGCTCTTTCACCATCGTTAAGTCGGTAAAATCAATCCAGCGCATATCCGTTGTATTTTTCTTGCGAGAGAGCATTTGTAAGAATTGTTCTACCGCATAGTTACCGCGAATAATTTTTAGACCTGTATGTGTTTCAAATTCACCTTCTGAACTAGCCGGATTGAGTAGTAATAAATTATTTGGTCGATGAATTAACCCACGATGAAAATCATCAGCATGTATTCCACGAGTTAAAACGACATTGCTTGTTGTATCCATATGTACAAAAATTGCTGAATTCATTACTTACCATCCTTTCACCAGTCTGTCTACATTCTACAATAAACTACTAGAAATTACTCATTTCTTTTATTTTAAAAATATATTACAAAAAGATTATATTGAAACGTTTTCTTATAAAATCATTTTCTTTTTCAGTAATTTTCAATATTTCATTGTTATCATGGTGGATTTTGGCAGGTCGCTAAACTTGTTGTATAATTAAAAAAGAAATCTAGTGAAAAATACGTAATTAAAGAGTGAGTAAGTATAGGAGGTGCCATAATGGCAGAATCATTTTCATTTGAAATTTTAGAAGAAATTGCTGTTTTATCAGAAAATCCCAAGGGTTGGCGTAAAGAATTAAATTTGGTTAGTTGGAACGGTCGACCACCAAAATTTGATTTGCGTGATTGGAGTCCTGAGCATGAAAAAATGGGCAAAGGTATTACGCTTTCTAATGAGGAATTTGCAGCCTTAAAGCAAGCAATCTTATCAATGTAGGTTCAGGTGACAGATAATGAAGAGTATGACAGGTTTTGGTAAGGCAGTTTTAGAAGAAGCGGGCTATCGTGTAACTGTTGAGATGAAGAGTGTGAATAATCGGTTTTTAGATGTTCAGCTTCGCCTGCCTAGTATGTTAAATGAATTTGAGTTGATGATCAGAAAACAAATTGCCAATGTGTTACAACGAGGCAGGGTAGAAGTGATGTTGAAGCTAGATTTGCCGGATAATCAAGCGCAAGAGGTGAAGATTCACTGGGCTTCATTAAAGCAAGCGATGGATCTACTCAATGATAAAATGAGGGGGGATTATCGTACCTCTTTGTCAATGACGCATTTAGTTGAAAAGCTGATTTTACGTCCAGAATTTATTGAGGTACAGTCAGCTAGCTTATCTGCTGAGCAGCTAGCGCCTTTGATGAGTAGGGCGGTTTTAGAGGCTGTGACGAAGCTAGATCAGGTCCGTTTACAAGAAGGCGAGGCAATTGCTAAGGTTTTGCAGCAAAACGGGCAAATGGTCGCTGAAATTTGTCAGGAATTAGCTTCGTTTAATACGCTTTATGAAAAGGAATATCAAGAACGCTATGAAAAGAAGCTCCAAGAGTATTTAGCCGCCGAGGTTCAACAGGAACGCTTGTTAACTGAACTGGCCATTCTTTTAGAGCGGGGAGACATTCATGAAGAACTTGATCGGTTAGCGATTCATTGTCAGCATTATCAAGAATTATTAGTAAAAAATGAACCAATTGGCCGCCAGTTAGACTTTTTATTACAAGAGATGAATCGTGAAGTCAATACGATAGGTTCAAAATCTAGTGCCATTGAAATCAAAAATTATGTCATTCAACTGAAAACAACTTTGGAAAAAATTAGGGAGCAAATTCAAAATATTGAATGATTTAGTTTGTTTAATTAGTAAGGTAAAATAGCGCTATTTGTGTCGTGATGAAGAAAAAAGTGAATACTTGATGAGAGTTTAAGTATATTTAACAAATTATGGTAAATACTGCTTGAAACTTTTCGAAAAAAAGTGCAAAATGGAAAGTAAACAAATGCAAGTGTGAAAGGACTCATTATGACAGAGCGTGGATTATTAATAGTTTTATCAGGACCTTCTGGTGTAGGTAAAGGAACGGTTCGCAAGGCGATTTTTGAAAGTGATGATAATGATTTTCAATACTCTATTTCAATGACTACTCGTCAAATGCGCCCGGGAGAAGTGGATGGTGTCGATTATTTCTTTCGTAGTAAAGAAGAATTTGAAGAACTAATTGCCAAGGGTGAGATGTTAGAGTATGCTGAATATGTAGGCAATTACTATGGTACCCCACTATCTTATGTTGAAGAAACATTAGCGCAAGGCAAAGATGTTTTCTTGGAGATTGAAGTACAAGGGGCTAAACAAGTTAAAGAAAAAGTACCTGAGGGGGTCTATATTTTCTTAACACCACCTGATTTGGAAGAATTACGTTCGAGAATTGTTGGTCGAGGAACAGATTCCATTGAAGTGATTGATGAACGTATGCGTGTGGCCAAAGAGGAAATTGAAATGATGGCATTATATGACTATGCAATTGTTAATGATGAAGTACCTAAGGCGGTTAAACGCATCAAAGAAATCATTGCCAGTGAGCATTTTCGCGTTGAGCGCGTAATTAATAAATATCGAAAAATGATAGAGGAGTTGTAATTTATCATGATGTTAAAACCATCGATTGATTCATTGTTGGACAGAGTAAATTCTAAGTATTCTTTAGTAATTCTAGCAAGCAAACGTGCACACGAGCTAGATGAAGGAGCACAACCAACACTAGATCGTTTTGATTCAGTGAAAAATGTGGGTCGTGCATTAGAAGAAATTGATGCACAAACAGTTATTAATGATCCAAATCCTGAAATTAAACGTGCTCGTTTAAAAATGGAAGAGGACGAACGTAAAGCTAGAAGAGAAATGGAACAACGTGAATTAGAACAAAAAATTCATGCAGATTTAGGTTAAGTCCTTAGTTTTATTTTTCAAAATGAGTGGATGATTGGGATAAAGCGTAAAATACAAAGGCACAGGCTTTTGCTATTTTACGCTTTATGTGTTGTTTATAGATTATCTTCTCAGTATATAGAAAATGAAGTAAAATAGTTAAGAAAGGAGCGATAAGGTTTATGTATGAATTGGCTGAAGTAATTGTAGATGTACCAACAATGCAGACAAACCAACCATTCACTTATCTGGTTCCAGAGCATTTACAGCAGGTGATAGCTGTAGGGATGCGAGTGGAAGTACCCTTTGGTAATGGTAACCGTCATGTGCAAGGTTTTGTGGTAGCTTTAGCTAAAGCAAAGCCAACAGCTAATCAATCTTATGATCAGCTAAAATCTATTGTGCGTTGTTTAGATTTACAACCTGTTTTAAATCAAGAATTACTAGCTATTGCTGATTATATGCAAGAAGTGACGTATGCCTTTAAAATCACTTGTTTACAAACGATGTTGCCAGCATTGTTAAAGGCCAATTATGAAAAATTTTTTCACTTACTAGATGAAACCCATCCAGTAAAAGCGCAATTTTTTAAAGAGCAATTAATGGTGGATTGGCAAACGATTGAACAAGCGCAGGCTTTAAAGCAATTTAAAGAGCTACAAGCTCAAGGAATTGTTCGCTTAGAATACCAAGTAAAAACGCGAAATCATATAAAAACCATTCGCTATGTGAAACCATTATTAACTACAGCGGAATATCAAGCTTTACAAGCGATGCAAAAGAAGAGTGCGGTCCGTAAAATTCAGCTTTTACAGTTGTTAAGTACTCAACAAGTCCAACCGGTACATTTTTATCGCAACCAGGCTATTACAACGAATCAGCTCAATCAGGCAGCCGCTTTGGGTTGGTTGACATTTGAAGAAGTTGAAACTTATCGCGATCCTTATGCTGAGCATCAATTTAACCCAAGTGATGCAATGGTCTTAAATGAGCAACAGGCACAGGCTTGTCAGAAAATTTTACAAGCAAACGAACAAGCATTATCAACCGTTTTTCTGCTTGAAGGGATTACTGGTAGCGGGAAAACAGAAGTTTATTTACAAGTAATCGAACAAGTTTTAGCTAAAGGTCAAACAGCAATGATGCTAGTTCCTGAGATTGCTTTGACTCCTCAAATGGTTGAACGATTTAAATCACGTTTTTCAGATTTAGTGGCTGTTTTACATAGTGGCTTGTCACAAGGAGAAAAATATGATGAATGGCGCAAAATTGAACGTGGCCAAGCTAAAGTGGTTGTAGGGGCTCGTTCTGCGATTTTTGCTCCATTAAAAAATATAGGGGTAATTGTCATTGATGAAGAGCATGAAGCTAGTTACAAACAAGATGAAACGCCGCGCTATCATGCTAGAGATATTGCAATTTGGCGTGGTAAGTATCACCATTGCCCAGTCGTTTTAGGGAGTGCAACGCCATCTTTAGAATCACGAGCGAGAGCACAAAAGCAAGTTTATCAGTTACTACAACTAACTCAACGGGCCAATCCTTTAGCTAAATTACCGACCGTTTCAATCGTTGATATGCGCCAAGAAGCCAATAATTCTTTGACGCAAACTTTCTCACAAGTTTTACAAGATAAAATTCATGAACGTTTGGCTAAAAAAGAACAGATTGTTTTGCTATTAAATCGTCGAGGCTATTCTTCATTTGTGATGTGTCGGGATTGTGGATATGTATTACCTTGTCCCAATTGTGATATTTCATTAACTTTACACATGGATGTAAAACGCATGCGTTGTCACTACTGTGGACATGAAGAAGCTATTCCGCGACGCTGTCCTTCTTGTGGGCAAGATAAGATTCGTTATTACGGGACGGGTACTCAAAAAGTTGAAGAAGAAGCGAAACAACTCTTTCCGGAAGCTAGAATTATTCGTATGGATGTTGATACTACACGTAAAAAAGGCGCCCATGAACGCTTATTACAAGCTTTTGGTGAGAAAAAAGCCGATATCCTTTTAGGAACGCAAATGATTGCTAAAGGGCTCGATTTTCCAGATATTACCTTAGTAGGGGTGTTAAATGCGGACACTTCCTTAAATTTACCGGATTTTCGTGCAAGTGAACGAACTTTCCAGCTGTTAACCCAAGTAAGTGGTCGAGCGGGTCGAGCCGATAAACCCGGAGAAGTTATTATCCAAACGTTTAATCCGACGCATCATGCTATTGTGCTTGCCCAAAGTCAAAACTATGAGGCCTTTTATCAACAAGAAATGTTTATTCGCCATCAAAGTGATTATCCACCTTATTATTTTACGGTGAAGTTAACTTTTAGCCATGAACAAGAACAAAAGGCTGCGCAAAAGGCTTTTTCAGTGGTGCAACAATTAAAGCAGCACTTAAGTCCGCAAAGTATTTTTCTTGGACCAACACCAAGTGCGATTATGCGTGTGAAAAATCGTTATTACTATCAAATTGTGATTAAATATAAACGTGAGGCACAATTGGCTAAAGTGCTAAAAGACATTGTAAATCAAAGTCAAATCGAACAAAGGCAAGGTTTATTTGTATCAGTTGATTATGAGCCACTGCAATTTATATAAAAGGCTTTTATAAATAATAAATTTTGCGCATTGAAAGGATGAATAGATAGTATGCAATATCCAATAGTCATTGCACCCGATCCTATTTTACGAAAAGAAAATCAGGAAGTTACAGCTATTACAGATGAATTATTACAATTACTTGATGACATGTACGAAACGATGTTAGCTAATGATGGTGTCGGGATTGCGGCTCCTCAAGTAGGAAAAAATCTACAAGTGGCGATTGTCGAAGTAGAAGAAGGCGATCGTTTTGAATTGATTAATCCTAAGATTATTCAAAAAAGTGGCGCAGATATTGATGTAGAAGGTTGTCTAAGTATCCCACACACTTATGGTACGGTTGAACGGGCAACAGAGATTACCGTGCGCTATTTTGATCGTGAGGGTGAAGAAATCGAAGTACAGGCATATGATTTTTTAGCTCGGGCGATGCAACATGAAATTGATCATCTTCAGGGAGCGTTATTTACTGATAAGGTGATTGAGTATATTGCTGAAGAAGATTTAGAAGACTATTATGCGGAGGAAGAATAGATGACTAAAATTGTTTTTATGGGTACACCAGCTTTTTCAGTACCAATTTTAGAAGGTCTGGTGCAATCAGGTTATGAGATTTTGGCGGTAGTTACGCAACCAGATCGCCCAGTTGGACGAAAAAAAATAATCCAAGCTCCCCCAGTAAAAGAAGCTGCTTTACGTTTAGGGTTAAATGTTTTACAACCTGAAAAAATTAGTGGCTCGCCAGAAATGGAACAAGTGATAGCTTTACAGCCCGATGTGATTGTGACAGCTGCCTTTGGGCAATTTTTACCTGAAAAACTATTACAAGTCCCTAAATTTGGTGCGATTAATGTACATGCTTCATTATTACCAAAATATCGAGGAGGAGCACCGGTTCATTATGCAATCATTAATGGTGAAAAGGAAACTGGCGTAACCATTATGGAAATGATTAAACAAATGGATGCTGGGGGGATTTACTCGCAAAAAAGTATTCCAATCACGAATCAAGATGATGTTGGGACGATGTTTGAAAAATTAAGTACTTTAGGTTGTTCTTTGTTGCTAGAAACGTTACCAAAAATTCTTTCAGGTGAATTAAAACCACAACCTCAAGATGCAACTCAGGTGAGTTTTTCGCCAAATATCACTCGTGAACAAGAACAAATTGATTGGCAAAAGACAGCTCAAGAAATTGATTGTCAAATTCGTGGAATGCATCCATGGCCGGTTGCTTATACGACCTATCAAGATTTACGATGGAAAATTTATCGTAGCCAAGTGATTGATACGACAACTACCGCTTTACCGGGTACGATTATTGCTAAAGAAAAAGGCAAATTATGGATTGCTTGTGGACAACAAACGGTGTTGGCGATTGAGGAATTGCAACCTGCTGGTAAGTCCAAACAAACCATTCAAGCCTTTTTAAATGGGAGCGGTCAGCAAGTTCAGCTAGAAACGAGGTTAGGTAGTGATGAAGCGTAAAATTACCGGACCGATTACTAAAACTGTACGCTTTGCATGTTTAAAGGCCCTTTATCGCATTGAAAAAGGTGGTTCCTATTCTAATCTGTTGGTTAGAGAATTTATTGAGACGAGTCAGTTATCAAAAGTAGATGCGGCTTTATTTACGGAAATTGTTTATGGAAGCATTGCTTATAAATATTTATTGGCCTATTATCTTGAGCCTTTCACTCATAAAGCTAAAAAAATTGATGACTGGGTCCAATTATTGCTAGAAATGTCTGTCTATCAATTATTCTTTTTAGATAAAGTCCCTAGTCATGCGATTTTGAATGAAGCAGTTGAATTAGCCAAAGCTTTTGGTAATCCGGGAATTGCTAAATTTGTTAATGGCGTTTTACGCAATGTTCAAAGACAAGGTAAACGTGATTTAAACTTAATGAAAGATCCAATTCAACGTTTATCTGTGGAAATCAGTATGCCGAAATGGTTGGTTGAAAAATTAGTATCCATCTTAGGAATAGAAGAAACAAAAAAATTGGGTCAATCCTTGTTTTTGCCTAGCCATGCCAGCGCACGAGTGAATCGCAAGTTTCTTTCTAGACAAGAGGCGATTTCACGTTTAAAACAAGAAGGGATTCAGGCTAAATTAAGCCAAGTAGCTGAAGATGGGATTATTGCTGAAAAAGGTTTCTTGGCAGGCAGTACTTTATATCAAGAAGGCTTATTAACCATCCAAGATGAAAGTTCTATGTTAGTAGCTCCTATTCTTGAACCTAAAGAAGATGATTATATCTTAGATGCTTGTGCAGCACCTGGAGGAAAAACAACCCATATTGCTAGTTTCTTAGATTCTACAAAGTCTGGTAAGATTTTAGCATTAGATATTCATGCACATAAGATTCGTTTAATTGAACAAAATGCTAAGCGCTTGGGAGTTGAAGAAGTCGTCACAACCAAACAATTAGATGCGCGCAAAATTAAAGAGACCTATCCAGCAGAAACTTTTGATCGTATTTTGGTAGATGCACCTTGTTCAGGCTTAGGCTTGATGCGTCGGAAACCAGATATTAAGTATCAGAAAAAACCAGAAGATTTTAAACAATTGCCAAAGATTCAATTAGAAATTTTAGAAAGTGCAGCGAGTGTGTTAAAATCAAATGGACGATTAGTCTATAGTACTTGTACAATTGTACCAGAGGAAAATCAAGCAATTATTAAACAATTTTTAAGTAAACATCCTGATTTTGAGCTAGTCCCTATTAAAGTAGCTGATTATTTGGCTGAAAGCTTGGAAGAAGGTATGATTACGATTTATCCACATCAGTATCATACAGATGGATTTTTCATTAGTTGTTTACGAAAAAAATAAAGAGGTGAGGGTAGATGGAGATTCGTTTTCAAACGGATGTTGGTCAAAAAAGGAATACCAATCAAGATTATGCAGCGGTTTTTTACAATCAAAAAAACTATCCATTAGCCATTTTAGCTGATGGAATGGGCGGACATCGAGCAGGGGATGTCGCTAGTAAAAAAGCTGTTGAAGAGATTGGAGCTGCCTGGCAACAAAGTGATTTAGCCAGTCCAGAAAAGACGGCTCAATGGTTCATTCAACAAATTCAAAGTGAAAATCAAGCAATTTTTGAGCTAGGCAATGAACAACCCGAATTATCCGGAATGGGAACGACAATCGTTGCCGTTGCTTTATTTGAACAGCAAATGACCATCGCACATGTAGGAGATAGTCGGATCTATTTATTGAGACAAGGCCGCTTACAACAATTAACTGAAGATCATTCTTTAGTCAATGAGTTAGTTAAAAGTGGCGAAATAACCCCAGAACAAGCGATTAATCATCCTAGAAAAAATGTATTAATTCGCTCAGTCGGTATGCCTGGTACACTTGAGGTAGATGTTGCTAGTTATTATTATCAAGAAAAAGATTATCTGTTATTGTGCTCAGATGGTTTAACCAACATGGTTTCAGATGCAGAAATTGCCAATACTATATTGTTTTCAGACGACTTACAACAAGCCTTAGATCGCTTAATTGAAAAAGCCAATGCGGCAGGTGGTTTAGATAATATTACGGCAATTGTGATTGCTTTAGGAGGTGAAAAGGTATGACCGAAATTGGTAAGAAGTTTAATGGACGCTATTTGATCTTAGGAAATATCGGTAGTGGTGGCATGGCCAACGTATTTTTGGCTCGTGATTTAATTTTAGACCGTGAAGTTGCCATTAAAGTTTTGCGATATGACTTTTTAAACGATCAATCAGCTATTCGACGTTTCCAAAGAGAGATGTTAGCTGCTACTGAACTAGTCCATCCTAACATTGTGACCGTTTATGATGCTGGGCAAGAAGATCAAACGCAATTTTTAGTAATGGAATATGTTAAGGGAATGGATTTGAAACGGTATATTCAAACTCAATATCCCATTGCCTATGATCGAATCGTTGATATTATGCAACAAATTCTCTCAGCCGTGGCCTTAGCGCACCAACATCGAATTATCCATCGTGATTTAAAACCGCAAAATATTTTGATTGATGAGCAAGGTACAGTTAAGATTACTGATTTTGGGATTGCGGTAGCACTTTCTGAAACATCGATTACCCAAACCAATAGCATGCTTGGTTCTGTACATTATTTATCTCCAGAACAAGCGAGAGGCAGTATGGCAACCAACCAATCAGATATTTATGCGATAGGGATTATTCTTTATGAGATGTTGACAGGTAAAGTGCCATTTGATGGCGAGTCTGCGGTTACGATTGCATTAAAGCATTTTCAGTCAGAGATTCCATCCATTCGTCTTTATAACAAAGATGTTCCGCAGTCTTTAGAAAATATTGTGCTCAAAGCAACTGCTAAAGATCCACTTGATCGCTATCAAAGCGCAGAAGAAATGAGTGCCGATTTAGCGACAGCACTAGATCCAGAAAGACTAGCAGAACCTGTTTGGCATCCAAACCATGTGATGGAAGAAACAAAAGTGATTCCGACAGTGAATACACCAGCAGTTGAGAGTGTTCAAGCAGACCAAACAGCTCCAATGCAAACTAATCCAGAGCTTTCTGCGACAAGTGAGCAAACAGACGTACAAGCTCAACCAATGAAAAAAAAGAGAAAGCCAAGTAAGAAAAAACTAGCTATTATTGGTGTCGCTATTTTAGTGATATTAGCCGCTTTATTGGCCATCTTTTTTGTTTATGGTGGTGGACATGATGAAGTTAGTGTGCCATCAGTGGCAGGATTATCTGAATCGGCTGCACGCAGCAAACTAACTAAAGCAGGCTTTGAGGTCGCCGATCAAACTGAATCTATTACAAGTGATAAAATTGCTGAAGGCAAAGTCGTAAAAACCGATCCTGAAGCTAAAGCGGTCGTGCAAAAGGGAAGAAAAATTGTATTATATCTAAGTAGCGGTAGTCAAAAAATCAAAATCAAAGACTATACCGATACAGATTACGAAACGACCCATGCCGCTTTATTAAAATTAGGTTTTAAAGATTCGCAAATTAAAAAGACCGAGAAATATGATGATACTATCGAAAAAGATAAAATTATTTCACAAACGCCTATAGCGGGCAGTGAAGTAGCTCCGAATAAAGATAAGTTACGTTTTGTAGTTAGTAAAGGGCCTAAACCAGTAAAAATGGGTAACTATATGGGGATGCAAGTAAATGATGCAATTGCCGATTTAAACACTAAAGGCATTACAAGTAGCCAAATTAAACAAACCTATCAAACAAGTGAGCAACCAGAAGGAACAGTATTATCTCAAAATCCATCAAGTGATGAGGATATTATTCCAGGAAAAACAATTATTACTTTAGTAGTTAGTTCGGGCCCTGCTCAAGTGGAATTGCCGAACTTAGTAGGGATGACCCGTGATCAAGTCCAAAGTTTAGCAGACGAAAAAGGCTTTAAAGTCAATTTTGAAGAAGAATATAATGATCAAACACCAGCTGGTCAAGTGATCAGTATGGATCCACAAGCCGGTCAGAAAGTGAAGAAAGATAGCTCAGTAACTGTTACCTTATCAAAAGGTAGCAATACGAGTACCTTCACAGTTGATGTCGTTGCTACTTATAAAGGCAATAGTCAAGATGCTGCTAGTCAAACAATTACAATTTGGGTGAAAGATGCTGCAACGGGCGATAGTAAAAAACAAGTGCAGTCCTTTATTTTAGATGCTTCTAACAACAGCAAACGTGTAAGTGTCGATGTTTCTGTCCAACAAGGAGCAACGGCAACCATCTATGCACAACGTGATAATGAAAAAGAAGTTTCTACTGTAGTTTCTAAGGCCACGACCATTCAAGTACCTTAATTTATTTAACCTAGTCTAAATTATTGGGCTAGGTTTTTTGTTTTATGATGAGGTATTCAAACGTCAGACGGATGATTATAATGAGAAAATGGGCAATATTTATGTTATTAGTTGGTGGGCTCAGATTATTTACTGCTTGTGGTAATAAACAACTGTTTGATACTACCTATACTTTTAATTATGCAATGGTGAAATTACCAGATGGTAGTGTGAAAAAAGGAAAAGTTGAAACATGGGATGATTATGAAGGTGAGCAGTTACAGATTAAATTTACCGATGGAACGACTGTACTAGTAAATTCGACCAATGCGGTGTTGTCTGTTAAGCCAATTAAATAAGATGAAACAAACCATTTGTAGGAAGTCTGCAAGTGGTTTTTTTATTTGAAATGATAGAGAATCTATTTTAATAAGAAATAGAGTAGATTCTAGCAATTAGATGTAAGACTGATTATATTTATTTTTAATTCACTATATTTATCTAAGGCTCATTGCATGGTTTATTTTAGTTTTTTAGAGTGATTAGGTCTGTTTTTCTTCTTTTGGCCTAATAATCCAATGAAATGCATCAACTAAGAGTGATTAGTTGCATCTTCTTAGATTTTACAATACGCTAGTTTTATTATTTGATAAAATTGTAAATTAACCAATGAGGTGAGTAGATGTTTTTAGCATTGAATGAAATGAAACATTCAAAACTCCGCTATGCTTTAGTAATAGGAGTAGTTTTTTTAATCGCATATTTAGTCTTTTTCTTAACCGGTTTAGCTTATGGATTAGCGCAAGCCAATCGTTCAGGAATTGATAAATGGCAAGCTGATTATATTTTATTATCTGATGAAGCAAACTTAACTTTGAATCGTTCCGTAGTGTCTATGCAACAAGCCAAAGAAATAAAAGCAGATCAAAAAGCAATTTTAGGTCAATTATCGGGAGTAGTTTATGCCAAAGGTCAAACGGATGACCCTAAAATAGATGTTAGTTTTTTTGGTATTCAAGCAGATGAATTTTTAAAACCAGCAATTAATCAAGGGAAAATGTTTAGTAAAGATAATGAAGTAGTGGTTGATCAGAGTTTAAAAGATCAATATAACTTAGCTTTAGGTGATCGTTTAGTTATTGCTGATAATACACAAACGTTGAAGATAGTGGGCTTTACCAAGCAGGCAACTTTTAATGTAGCACCGATTATATATATGAATCTAACAACATATAAAAATATTCGCTTTGGCCAAACGCAGACTGATCAGGATTTTCCGATTAGTGCAGTGATTGTGAAAGGCCAAGTGAAGAATTATCCTAAACAGTTAGAAAAGATTGCCATTCCAACATTTATTAAAGAATTACCTGGATATCGCGCACAGAATTTAACATTTGGTTTTATGATTGGCTTTTTAATCGCAATTGCAGCGATTGTAATCGGTATTTTTATCTATATTCTAACCATGCAAAAAAAGGCAATTTTTGGTGTTATGAAAGCACAAGGGATTGCAAGTTTTTATATTGGTAAATCCGTTTTAATTCAAACTTGCATTTTAACCTTCTTAGGGATTGGGTTAGGTTTAATCTGTACTTATGGCAGTTCTTTAGTCTTACCTAAAGCTGTACCATTTTTAATTCATTGGCCCTTTTATCTAGTCATTGGTTTAGGTATGTTAATCATTGCCGGGGCTAGTTCACTGTTTTCTGTGGGGACAATTGTCAAAATTGATCCGTTAAAGGCGATTAGTTAGGAGGAAATTATGCAAGCAATTGAATTTATCAATGTTAATAAAGAATATAAAGATGGCAATCAGATGATTGAAGCTTTAAAACCGACTAATCTAGTCATTAATAAAGGTGAATTTGTGGCTATTATTGGTCCTTCTGGTTCAGGGAAAAGTACCTTTTTAACTTTAGCGGGTGGTTTGTTGCAACCAACTAAAGGGAAAATATTGGTAAACCAGCAAACGTTTAGTGAAGAAAGTGAAAAGAGACGGGCAAAATTACGTTTTGAGTCTATTGGTTTTATTTTACAGACCTCCAATCTGGTGCCGTTTTTGACGATTCAAGATCAGTTACGTTTGGTGGATAAAATTAATGGTCAAACCAATGAAACGTTATTAGCAGAATTATTTACGCAATTAGGGATTGTGCATTTAGCTAACAAATATCCTGAGAATTTATCTGGTGGGGAACGACAACGCGTAGCTATTGCCAGAGCACTCTATAATGATCCGACGATTATTTTAGCTGATGAACCGACTGCTAGTTTAGATTCAACACGCGCTTTTGAAGTGGTAGAAATTTTAGCTAAAGAGACTAAGAAAAAAAATAAAGCTACGATTATGGTAACCCATGATACTAGGATGACTGAATATTGTGATCGGATTTTTTACATGAACGATGGACAATTAACTGAACAAATAGCGAAATAGTTGTGAAAACTAATGAGAAGGCTACTTGATTTTAAGGGAGGCATTTTCTCATTAGTTTTTTTCAATTTTTGGGTATTTTTTATAAAAAAATAATCATAAAATGCTAAAATATACAGGTGAAGACAAGTTTTTTGTTTAAGGGGTGGTGACAACAGTTAACTTATATATATAAATATTTATAAAAATATAATTATAATTGTCGATATGTAGTATAATCATTTTGAGGTGAAGTTTATGACTATGTATTCGATAGGTGAATTTGGAAAACAAATAGGTGTAACGCCACAAACGTTGAGAAACTGGGATAAAAAAGGCGAATTAAAACCCGCTCACGTTTCTCAAGGAGGTACTCGTTATTATTCTGAAGAACAACGAAATCAATTCTTAGGAATTGCTGGAAGAAAGAAACCAAAGCGGATAACTATCGGTTATTGTAGAGTAAGTTCAAACAAGCAGAAAGACGATTTAGAACGTCAAATTGAGAACGTTAAGTCTTACATGATTGCATGAGGATATCAATTTGACATTATTCAAGATATTGGTAGTGGAATCAACTACAATAAAAAAGGATTAAATCAATTAATGAATAGAATTGTTAATGGCGAAATAGACAAGATAGTCATTCTGCACAAAGACCGTTTAGTCCGATTTGGTTATGAACTTATTGAAAATCTTTGTGATAAATATGATACAGAAATAGAAATCATTGACCACACAGAAAAGGCCGAGGAACAGGAACTTGTTGAGGACTTAATCCAGATTGTTACAGTTTTTAGTTGTCAATTACAAGGAAAACGAGCGAATAAAGCTAAGAAGATGATTAAAGAGTTAATGGAAGATGATACGAGCAAAAAAAGTAAGGTTGCGCCCGACTGAAGAACAAGAAAAGCAACTATGGCAATCAACTGGGACTGCTCGATGGATTTTTAACTGGACATTGAAAATGCAAGAAATGAACCATCGGTTTGGTGGAAAATTTATCAGCAATAATGATTTGCGCAAGCACATTACAAAAATGAAGAAACGTCCAAAGTATGTGTGGTTGAATCATGTTTCCAATAATATTGCCAAGCAGGCAGTAAAAGATGCTTGTGACGCTTATAAAAAGTGGTTTGATGGTATAACAGGCAAAAGCCATTTAAAGGCTGAAAAACCACGTTTCAAGTCAAGAAAGAAATCGAAACCAGCTTTTTATAATGACAACATTAAGCTGAAAGTGAAGTCAAAATCAGTGTTACTCGAAAAAATCGGTTGGGTAAAAACAAGCGAGCAACTACCGATGAATACGAAGTATTCCAATCCACGAATCAGTTTTGATGGAAAGTACTGGTATGTTTCAGTTGGAATTGAGGAAGAACAACGAAAGCAGAACTTAACAGGTGAAACACTGGGCATTGACCTTGGAATCAAAGACTTAGCCATTGTTTCTAATGGGAAAGTCTACAAAAACATTAACAAGACAGGAAAAGTAAAAAAACTTGAGAAACGATTAGATTACGTAGGTTACAGCGTAAAGTCTCTCGAAAATATAATATGAATAAGGAGGGAAACCGATTTGTCAAAATGTGTAACATCTATAGATTAGAAAAGAAAATTCGGCATATCCATCGAAAACTAACGAATATTCGTCAGAATCATTTACATCAAACGACAACAGAGATAGTGAAAACCAAACCATCAAGAATCGTTGTAGAAACGTTGAATGTAAAAGGAATGATGAAAAATAAGCACTTAG
>DYWZ01000080.1 GCA_020742395.1 Enterococcus columbae | reverse complement strand
TTAGCTACGAGAAAATTCGAGTGTTACGCTCCGGTTGAGTAACAATGAATCAATTATCCTAAATATTTGTCGAAAATGAATAGAGAGGTGAGCTTATATCATGCAATACAATCAAGAAGAAACGCCAATAGTCGATGCGTTATTAGCTTTGAAAAAACAACGTCTAGTCCCTTTTGACGTACCTGGTCATAAACGAGGGAAAAGTAGTAGTGACTTGGTGCATTTCTTCGGTGAAAAAACGATTTCCATTGATGCCAATTCAATGAAATTATTAGATAATCTGAGTCATCCAGTTTCGGTTATCAGAGAAGCAGAAAACTTGGCGGCACAAGCTTTTTCAGCAAAACATGCCTTCTTTATGGTTAATGGCACGACACAAGCTGTGCAGAATATGATCTATGCGACCGTTCAAGAAGGCGATAAAATCTTGTTGCCAAGAAATGTACATAAAAGTGTGATCAATGCACTAGTAATGTGTGGAGGAATTCCAGTCTATGTGCAGACACCTTTACAAAGAGAATTAGAAATCTCAACAGGGATGCCTTTTGAAAGTGTCAAACAGACCATTGATCAACATCCAGATGCTAAAGTCATTTTAGTGAATAACCCGACTTATTATGGCATTTGTTCCGATTTAAGACGAATTACGGAATACGCTCATGAAAAAGGGCTATTGGTCTTAGTCGATGAAGCGCACGGCACCCATCTGTATTTCGGCAAAGGACTACCAATTAATGCGATGGCAGCAGGGGCGGATATGGCAGCGGTCAGCATGCACAAATCAGGTGGCTCATTAACCCAAAGCTCATTTCTTTTATGCAATGAATCGATGGATCCTGAATACGTGCGGACGATTATCAATTTAACCCAAACGACAAGCGCCAGTTATCTTTTGATGGCTAGTCTTGATTTAGCAAGACGCAATTTAGTGTTAAATGGAGAAGAAATCTTTAAAAAAGTGGTAGAGCTATCCCAATATGCTAGAGATGAAATCAATGAGATTGGCGATTACTATGCTTACTCGACTGAAATCATTGATCGTGAAGGGATTTATGATTTCGATGTAACGAAATTATGTATCAAGACGACAGGCATCGGTCTAACTGGTAGTGAGGTGTATGATTTACTGCGTGATGAATACAATATTCAGGTCGAATTTGGCGATACGGCGAATATTTTAGCCTATATTTCAGTAGGTGATCGGATTCATGATATTGAGCGTTTGGTTTCAGCGCTATCGGATATTCGCCGTCGCTACAAACGTGAATCGCGTGATTTATTGGTCTTTGATATTGCTAAAACGGATGTAGTGATTTCACCACGCAAAGCTTTTTATGCTACAAAGGCTAGTCTGCCTTTAGAAGAGAGTATCGGCGAGATTTCAGCTGAGATGGTAATGTGTTATCCACCGGGAATTCCAATTGTGGCACCGGGTGAATTAATTACCAAAGAAGTTGTCGAGCATATTTTATACGCCAAGGAAAAGGGTTGTTTCTTAATGGGAACAGAAGATCCTGAAGTGGCAGCAATCCGCATTGTTAAAGGGGGGAGATAAATGGATCTATGGTATTCAGAATATCATGTGGGTGATGTTCGTCTATCGATTAACGTGGAACGTGAAATCTATAGCCACCACACAGAATATCAACATATTGCGATTTTAGATTCAAAAGAGTTTGGCCGCATTTTAACCTTAGATGGTGAGTTAATCAGTACGGAAAAAGATGAGTTTTTCTATAGCGAAATGATGGTGCATGTGCCTATGGCTGTGCAGCCAGAAATTAAAAAGGTTTTGGTTATCGGTGGCTGTGATGGGGGCGTTTTAAAGGAATTATGTAAATATCAAACCATTGAGCATATTGATGTAGTGGAGTTGGATGCGCAATTAGTCCAAATCTGTCAGCAATTCTTCCCACCAACTACTGAGGCTTTTCAAGATGAACGTGTGCATCTATCCATTCAAGATGCTTTAAAATTTGTCCGCCGTAAAGAAGACGAATATGACTTGATTATTGTCGATTCAGCCAATCCATTTGGGGTTAACGAAAGTTTATTCACTCGTGAATTCTACGGTAGCTGTTATAACGCTTTAAAAGCCAATGGTACCTTAATTAGTCAGCATGCCAATGCTTTTTACCAAGAAGATGTAGAAGCGTTTATGCATATTAGAAATCGACTAACTTCGGTCTTTGAAAATAATTTTGTCTATATGGCAAGTATTCCGACCTATGCAGCTGGCTATTTATTATTTGGCTATTCCTCTAAGCAAAGCCAACCTTTAAATGATTTAAAGGCAGCACAATGGGAGGACCTAGCGATTCCAACTAAGTTTTATAATGTCGCTTTACACCAAGGTGCATTTGCTTTACCAAATTATATTAAGGAGATGATGTGATGTTACAACCAAACGTAGAAACCTTTATCGCTTGCGATGCTTCTTTAGAAGAAGCTAGTACCGTTTTATTCGGTGCCCCTTATGATTCAACAACCTCTTATCGACCTGGTACTAGATTTGCTAGTCGCGCGATTCGTGGGGAATCATTTGGTTTAGAAACCTACAGTCCTTATCAAGATAAAGATTTAGAAGATATCAAGGTTTTTGATTCTGGTGATTTAGAATTGTCTTTTGGACGGGTGGATTTAGCTTTAGCAGATATTAAAAAACGAACAAGTGAAATCCTAGCCTTACAAAAACGCCCTTTTATGATTGGTGGCGAGCATTTGGTGACCTTGCCAGCTGTTGAGGCAGCCTTTGAAAAATATCCAGATTTACAGGTGATTCAATTCGATGCCCACACAGACTTACGCGATGATTACCTAGACGCTAAATTATCCCATGCGACAGTGATTCGTCGGATTCATGATTTTTTAGGCGATGGCAAGATTCATCAATTCGGTATTCGCTCTGGTGAACGTGCTGAATTTCAATTTGCCAAAGCGCATACGAATTTACACAAATATAGTTTAGCTGGTTTAAAAGAAACGGTCGAATCCTTAAAAGATACACCGATTTATTTAACCATTGACCTAGATGTTTTTGATCCAGCTGCTTTTCCAGGAACTGGGACACCGGAAGCTGGGGGCATTTTCTTTATGGAATTTATCGAAAGCTTAAAGCTACTTAGTCAATTAAATATTGTCGCTTTAGATGTCAATGAGTTATCACCAGCTTTAGACCAAAGTGGTGCTTCAACTGCTTTAGCATGTAAAGTCGTTCGTGAATTATTACTAGCAATTAACTAACAATAGAAAAGAGGAATAAAAATATGGCAAAAGCTCTAATTATTGGCGCAGGTGGCGTCGCAAGTGTAGCTGTACATAAATGTGTACAAAATAGTGAAGTCTTTGAGGAAATTTGTATCGCTTCAAGAACGAAAGAAAAATGTGATGCATTAAAAGAAAAATTAGATGGCCAAGGTTGCAAAATCTCCACTGCGCAAGTCGACGCCAACAATGTCGATGAATTAATCGCTCTAATTGAAGCGTTTCAACCAGATATCGTGATTAACTTAGCTTTACCATACCAAGATTTAACAATTATGGATGCATGTTTGGCAACGAAGACCCACTACCTAGATACTGCCAACTATGAACCAGAAGATACGGCCAAATTTGAATACAAATGGCAATGGGAATACCGTGAAAAATTTGAAAAAGCGGGAATCACTGCTATCTTAGGCTCTGGCTTTGACCCAGGAGTAACCGGTGTCTTTTCAGCTTATGCGCAAAAACACTATTTTGATGAAATTCATCAAATTGATATCTTAGACTGTAATGCCGGTGATCATGGCTATCCATTTGCGACCAACTTCAACCCTGAAATCAATATTCGTGAAGTATCCGCAAAAGGTAGCTACTGGGAAGACGGTCATTGGGTTGAAACGGAACCAATGGAAATCAAAAAAGTATATGACTTCCCACAAGTAGGCCCACGTGATATGTACTTATTACACCATGAGGAAATCGAATCTTTAGCTTTAAATATTAAAGGAATCCAACGTATTCGCTTCTTCATGACATTTGGTCAAAGCTACTTAACTCACTTGAAATGTTTAGAAAATGTCGGCATGACCAGCATTGAACCAATTATGTTTGAAGGAAAAGAAATTATTCCATTACAATTCTTAAAAGCTGTTTTACCTGATCCAGCTTCTTTAGGCCCACGTACCAAAGGAAAAACCAATATCGGTTGTATCTATCAAGGAGTAAAAGATGGCAAACCAGTGAACTACTATGTTTACAATGTGTGCGATCACGAAGCCTGCTACAAGGAAGTCGGTTCCCAAGCGGTTTCTTATACAACTGGAGTACCAGCGATGATCGGTGCGATGTTAGTAGTCAACGGTACTTGGAACAAACCAGGCGTGCATAATGTAGAAGAATTAGATCCAGATGCTTTCATGGAAGCACTAAATCAATGGGGCTTACCATGGGTAGAAGACTTCAATCCTACTTTGGTGGAAGACTAATGGAGCCGATGATTAAATGGGACGTAGTTAGTGTGCCCACACCAAGCTTTGTCGTTGAAGAAAATCTATTACGCAAAAATCTTGAAATCTTAAAGCGTGTTCGCAAAGAGAGTGGGGCGAAAATTTTACTAGCCCAAAAAGCTTTCTCTATGTTTCACTTTTATCCGTTGATTAGCGAGTATTTGGATGGTACCACTGCTAGTGGAATCTATGAAGCACGCTTAGGCAAGGAACAATTCGGTAAAGAAACCCACGTCTTCTCACCAGCCTATCGTCAAGAAGAGCTACTTGAATTATTGCCGATTTGTGACCATATTCTATTCAATTCGCTCTCGCAATGGAAACGATATAAAGAAGTTGCCCTAGCTAGTGGGAAATCATTTGGTCTAAGAGTGAATCCAGAATGCTCGACCCAAGAAGGACATGCGATCTATGATCCTTGTGCACCCGGCTCACGCTTAGGGATTTTGGCAGAGGATTTAGCAGGTGAAGACCTAACTGGCATCGATGGCTTGCACTTTCACACGCTTTGTGAGCAAAATGTCGATGATTTGATTACCACTTTACAAGCCTTTGAAGAAAAGTTCGCTCAATATCTGCCTAAAATGAAGTGGGTGAACTTCGGTGGAGGACACCATATAACTAGAGCAAACTATAAAGTAGACACGCTTATCGAGATAATTAAAACGTTTAAAAACAAATACCAAGTAGAAGTCTACTTAGAACCGGGTGAGGCGATTGCCTTAAATGCCGGCTATCTAGTCGCAAGTGTACTAGATATTACGCAAAATCATGGAGTGACAAATGCCATCTTAGACACTTCAGCAACCTGTCATATGCCAGATGTCTTAGAAATGCCTTATCGCCCACACATCATCAATAGTGGTAAGGCAGGGGAGAAGGTGTATACCTATCAATTGGGTGGACCGACTTGCTTAGCTGGAGATATCATCGGCAGCTATTCATTTGATCACGAATTACAAATTGGTGATCGCCTGATTTTCTGCGATATGGCGATTTACTCTATGGTAAAAACCAACACCTTTAACGGAATGCCGCTAGCAAGTATTCTAGCAGTTGATGCCCATAATCGCTGGCAGGTCATTCGTCAGTTTAGTTACGAAGATTTTAAAATGCGACTTTCTTAAATCAAGGTCATTCAAGCAAGTGCTTTGTTTAGCTGAGTAAGGCTAAACAAAGCACTTGCTTTTTTTGTAGGAGTGCTGAAAGAGAGTCCTAGCTTGATCAAAACAGGCTCATGCTAGTCTGTAATTTCAGAAAAATTTTTTACACTAGCCAAAATATGAGCTATGATGTAAATGAAAAGAGGAACTGCTCTAACAGTTCCTCTAGGTAATAAGCCGTTTAAGACGGTTGCAGATTATGATGAAAAATAGCCATCCCAATCGTACAAAAGTTAGGGGACGGCTATTTTTTGTTTATGTTTTTGATTAGTGTTACCACTAAGGCAATCAGAGCAAGGATAAACGTTCCAAAGTTTATCATTAAGCTGATGCTTTAGCAATAGACAAAACGCTTCTCCTTTCAGTTAGATTTTGCCTAAGCATCACCTACCTTGATTGGATTGGCAACCGTCATCACTGCTTATTACTTAATGATGATACCCAAATAGTTGTCTGTTGTAAGTTAGATGAATCAAGGCTTGCTTTTTGAGCTTAATCTGCTAAAACAAGTTCAACTATTGCCCAAAGAGTCTGGAATGATTTTGTTTCGGACTTTTTGCGTTTAAGGCTGTGAGGCAAGTGGGTTAACGCTAAGCAAAGTAGCTTTAGTCTGGTAGAAAAATCCATCGCTTGAAAGCTTTTGCAGCTAGCTAGACTAACTTACCGAAAGCGTGACTTACTGAGGTGACTTATTTTTATTAGGCAGACTCACTTAGGTTGTTAGTCGGCTGTCCTAATCTTTTTTGAAATTTTCAATAACTATTGAAAATGAAATGAATGGCAGTATAATGAAATAGTTACTTAAAGTAATTATTTTTGATAAGTAAGGAGAATAATGATGGATTGGGAAGTTTCTGAACGTTATATTGCCGCATGTATTTTGGCGAAAAAGACACTGCAATTTTTACCAGTACCACCAAAGGATTTACGTCGTCAGCAAATTTATCAGTTAAAGGTGTTGTATGATTTAATGCAAAGCCAAGAGTCAGTGAAAATCAGTGATGTGGCGCATCGCCTTGGTACGACCATGCCGAGTGTGACCAAAAGCTTTGGTGAACTAGAACAAAATGGTTATGTCAAAAAAGTGGAGAATCCAGAAGATCGCCGGATTATTAATGTTGAATTAACCAAAAAAGGGCAGGCAGCCTATCGTGAATTAATCTATGATTTTCATGTGGACAATGCACGCTTGTTAGCAGATATGGATCCTAAAGCAATTGAGATAACCATTCAGACGATTCAAACGATTTATCAAAAAATGCATAATCATCAACGTTTAAAGGAGGACGATTTCTTTGTATAAAACATTAGCTAAATCTTTACGTCAATATGTGAAACCTTCGGTATTGACAATGTTTTTTTTAGCCGGGGAAGTTTTTGCGGAAATGCTTTTGCCGTTTTTGATGGCGAAGGTTTTAGACCGGGGTTTTGAGCAAAAGGATATTCACTATATTATCCAAATCGGTTTAATGATGTGTGTAATTGCGCTAATCTCTATGACGTTTGGTATTTTAGGCGGAAAATATTCATCCGATGCTTCAGCAGGCTTTGCGGCCAATTTGCGTGAAGATATTTATAAAAATATCCAAACTTTTTCATTTGAAAATATCGATCGTTTTTCGACACCGAGTTTAATTACTCGTTTAACAACAGATATTACCAATATTCAATTTGCTTTTCAGATGGTATTGAAAACGGTGATTCGTGCACCATTTATGATTGTGTTTGCCTTTTTAATGGCGGCCTATACGAACTGGCGCTTATCTTTAATTATTTTAGTGGTTATTCCTATTTTAGGGGCGGCCTTAATTGGAATTGTGTTTAAGGTGCATCCTTATTTTGTTAAGGTGTTTCGTCAATACGATCATTTGAATCAGACCGTTCAAGAAGTGATTAACGGTGTCCGCGTAGTGAAGTCGTTTGTCCGCGAAGAAAAAGAAATCGAACGCTTCTACGACACTTCTGACAAAATTAAACAAGTCTTTATGAAAGCAGAAAAAATTATCGCTTTAAATAGTCCGGTGATGCAAGTAGCGATTTATAGCTCATTATTAGCGGTTTATTGGTTTGGAGCGAAGTTTGTAGTGTCTGGGGCGATGAGTGCGGGTTCTTTGACCTCATTTATTATGTATATGATGCAAATTTTAAGTAGCTTGATGATGTTTTCAATGATTTTTGTAATGATTGTCATTTCAGAAGCTTCATGTGAACGGGTAGCCGCCGTACTAACCGAAAACTCGACTTTAACCAATCCAGAACACGCAGTTAAACAACTAGCAGATGGTTCGATTGAATTTAAAAATGTATCGTTTAAATATTATCCTGAAGCAGAAGAAGCCGATTTAGTCAATATTGATTTACAGATTGCTTCTGGTGAAACAATTGGGATTATCGGTGGAACAGGTAGTGGGAAGTCTAGTTTAATTCAGTTGATTCCAAGACTTTATGATGTAACTGAAGGCGAGGTATTCGTCGGTGGTCGTAATGTGAAGGAATATGATTTGGTGACATTACGTGACCAAATTGCCATGGTGCTACAAAAAAATACGCTCTTTTCTGGCACGATTTTAGAAAACCTGCGTTGGGGAGATGCGACTGCTGAACTTAGCGAAGTCCGACGTATGGCCCAATTAGCGCAAGCGGATCAATTCGTTACGACTTTCCCTGAGCAATATGACACGGTATTAGATCAAGGGGGGACCAATGTTTCAGGTGGTCAAAAGCAACGACTAACAATCGCGCGTGCATTACTGAAAAAACCGAAAATTTTAATTTTAGATGATTCTACGAGTGCTGTGGATACCAAGACTGATGCGAAAATCCGTCAAGCCTTTAGTGAAGAAATTCCGAACACGACCAAAATCATCGTGGCGCAACGTGTTTCTTCGATTCAGGATGCGGATAAGATTATTGTTATGGATGAAGGCAAGATCAATGGCATTGGTACCCATGAAGAATTACTAGCCAATAACCAAATCTATCGTGAAGTCTACGAATCACAGGTGAAAGGGGGACGTATCAGTGAAGAATAATGGCATGCAGACAAAGGTTAGTCCACTAAAAATCTTTGGTCGGATTTTATCTTATGTAGGGAAGAAGTATCGTTGGCGTTTAATCGTGGTGTTAGTTAGTATTGTGATTAGTGCAGCGGTAAATGCGATTGGGATTAGCTTTACCAAACAATTAATTGACCGTTATATCTTACCGTTAATCGGCCAAAAGCAGCCTAATTTTCTCCCTTTAGCGCAAGTGATTGGTCTGATGGCTTTGTTATATGCTTCAGGTGCATTATTGACTTATGTGTATAACCGTACGATGGTTACTGTTTCACAAGGGGTATTAAAGGATATTCGTGATGAAATGTTTGCTCATATGGAAAAGCTACCTGTTCGCTATTACGATAGTCATGCGACAGGAGATATTATGAGTCATTATACCAATGATACAGATACCCTACGTCAAATGATTAGTCAATCCATCCCGCAAACCTTAGCTGCTTTTATTAGCGTGCTTTCTTTGATTATTGCGATGTTTATGATTGATGTGCCAATGACGATTTTTGTTTTATTTATGGTCGGATTAATGGTCTTTGTGATTCGTAATCTAGGAATAAAAAGTGGAAAATATTTCTCCTTGCAGCAAAAGGCTATTGGTGAGTTAAATGGTTATATTGAAGAAATGATTGAAGGACAAAAGGTTGTGAAGGTCTTCAACCACGAAAAGCCAGCCATTCAGCAGTTTATTACGTTAAACGAAGAGCTACGTGAAAATTCCACCAAGGCGAATACCTATGCCAATATTATGATGCCAATTATGGGAAATATCGGTAACTTTATGTATCTATTAACTGCAGTGGTGGGCGCGATTTTTTCTATTACAGGTGTTACGGCTTTGACTTTAGGAAGTATTGCTTCTTTTGTGCAATTTACGAAATCCATTACCATGCCGATTTCCCAGATTTCACAGCAATTTAATGCAATTATCCTTTCTCTAGCAGGTGCGCAGCGTATTTTTGAATTATTAGATGAAGTACCAGAAAGTGATGAAGGTCATGTTGAGCTAGTAAATATTGTGAAGGCTGAAGATGGCACGATGAAAGAAAGTGTCAAGCGTACAGGTCATTGGGCTTGGAAACGTGTGGATGCAACAGGTCAAGTGCAATATACTGAATTAAAAGGCGATGTACGCTTTAATGAAGTGACTTTTGGTTATCGTGAGGATAAGACAATTTTACATGAAATCAATCTTTTTGCTAAACCTGGTCAAAAAATTGCTTTTGTCGGTGCTACAGGGGCAGGTAAAACTACCATCACTAATTTGATCAATCGATTTTACGATATTCAAAAAGGACAAATTACCTATGATGGGATTGATGTGAAGCAAATGAAAAAAGGCGATTTACGTCGTTCATTAGGGATTGTTTTACAAGATACCCACTTATTTACTGGTACGATTAAGGAAAATATTCGTTATGGTAAGCTTGATGCAACCGATGAGGAAGTCTATGCAGCAGCGAAATTAGTCAATGCTGATCACTTCATTCGTCAATTACCAAAGGGCTATGATACAGAGCTTTCTGGCGATGGGGGTTCACTTTCTCAAGGGCAACGGCAGCTATTAGCAATTGCCAGAGCGGCGGTGGCTGATCCACCGGTGTTAATTTTAGATGAAGCTACTTCAAGCATCGATACCCGGACGGAAAGTATTGTTCAAGCAGGGATGGATTCATTGATGAAGGGACGGACGGTCTTTGTAATTGCCCATCGTCTATCCACTGTCCGCAACTCTGATGCGATTATGGTATTAGAGCAAGGACGTATCATTGAACGTGGTACGCATGATGAATTAATCGCTCAGCAAGGCGAATACTATCAATTATATACTGGCGCAGTCAAATTAGCGTAAACCAAAAAGAACCAAGCAAGGCTTTCCTTGTTTGGTTCTTTTTCGGTTCTATGATATTTAGTGTTGTTACTCAAATTGAGGATAACACTGAATATCTTTTTTGTTTGAAACGATAGAAAAAGACATCTGTTTCCTCTATAATTAAGTCGACCAAAACCATTAAGGAGTGAAACAT
>DYWZ01000079.1 GCA_020742395.1 Enterococcus columbae | reverse complement strand
TGACAATATTGTATAGTAAATTGTTGCTTGTTGTAAATCACCAGTCACCTTTACATCTGTAATAGTGACATCTTGAACTCTGGGATCTCTCACTTTTTTACGTAATATTTGATTGACTTCTTTTTGGATTTCTTGGGCTAAACGTCGATCACGATAGTTCGCCATAATAATCCCTCCATTTGCTATTAATCAATTTTGATTTCTTCCATGATAAAGCCTTCAATCACATCATCAATCTTAATGTCATTGAATTTCTCAATCATCGCACCACATTCAAATCCCATTTTAACTTCTTTAGCATCATCTTTAAAACGTTTCAGACTGGCTAGTTGTCCTTCATAAATGACAATACCATCACGAATGACACGTACACCACTATCGCGACGAATAAAGCCTTCCATTACATAACAACCTGCAATGGTTCCAACTTTAGACACTTTATAAGTCTCACGAACGACCATTTGACCCGTAATTTTTTCTTCGTATTCTGGATCAAGCATTCCTTTCATCGCAGTTTCAATTTCTTCAATCGCTTTATAAATGATACGGTGTAGACGAATTTGTACACTTTCAAGTTCAGCTTGTTGCTTAGCCTGAGGTGTAGGGCGAACATTAAAACCAATAATGATTGCATTTGAAGCAGCGGCTAAAGTAACATCACTTTCATTTACCGCACCAACGGCTGAATGGACGATATTAACACGTACACCTTCAACATCAATTTTTTGTAAAGAAGCAGCCAACGCTTCAGCAGAACCTTGTACATCTGCTTTAATAATTACATTTACTTCTTTTAATTGACCTTCTTTAAGGCTATCAAATAAGTTATCCAATGTTACATGTTGAGTAACTGCACGTTGTTGAACCAATGCACGTTTTGCACGTTCTTCACCAGCAGCACGAGCAGTCTTTTCATCTTCAAACACCACAAAACGATCGCCTGCTTGTGGTACATCATTTAGACCGGTAATTTCAACTGGTGTTGCTGGACCGGCAACTTTTTCACGACGTCCTAAATCATTAGTCATTACCCGTACACGACCAAAAGTATTACCAACAACTATTGGATCACCGACATGTAACGTTCCTTGTTGAACAAGTAAAGTTGCTACTGGTCCTTTTCCTTTATCTAATCGCGCTTCAATAACTGTACCAATTGCTCTTTGTTTTGGATTAGCTTTTAGATCTTCAACCTCAGCTACCAATAAGATCATCTCTAATAATTCTTCAATGTTTTGACCAAATTTCGCAGAGATTTCTACAAAGATCGTATCGCCGCCCCAGCTTTCTGGAATTAACTCATATTCTGTTAATTCTTGCATCACATGCTGTGGATTAGCAGCTGGTTTATCAATTTTATTGACAGCTACGATAATTGGCACATTAGCAGCCTTCGCATGATTAATCGCTTCAATCGTTTGTGGCATAACACCATCATCAGCAGCTACTACTAAAATAGTAATATCGGTAATACTTGCCCCACGCGCACGCATACTTGTAAAGGCCGCGTGCCCAGGCGTATCTAAGAAAGTGATTGGCTTACCATTAATATCAATTTGATACGCACCAATATGTTGGGTAATGCCCCCAGCTTCACCACTAGTTACACGTGAATTACGTAAAGTATCTAGTAAGGTTGTTTTTCCATGGTCAACATGCCCCATAATTGTCACTACTGGTGGACGTGAAACTAGATTTTCTTCATTAATTTCTTCTGGTTCAAAAAATTTATCGATATCGGCAATATCCACTTGAACTTTTTCTTGTGCATCCATGCCATAATCAGCAGCCAATAATTCAATCGTGTCTTTATCTAACGGTTGATTTTGATTGACCATTACTCCTAGCATAAACAGCTTTTTAATAATTTCAGCAGGTTCACGGTGGATCTTCTTAGCGATTTCAGCAACATTCATACCATCTGTATATTCTAAAACATCAGGTAATTCACGGAACTTACGTTGAGGGACAGCTGGTTTCTTTTCAGCTTGTTGCTTGCCTTTTCCTTTTTTCCCTTTACCCTTGAATTTATTATTTGGTTGATCAAAATCCTTTTTACCTTGTTGACGTTTAGGATTTTTCCCCTTACCTAAGCGAGCATCTTCAAGTTTTTCACGATTTCCCTTAGCCTTTTTCGCTGGCTTAGACTTCTCTGAATGATTTACTGAAGCTGTTGCTACTTTCTCATTTTTATTTGGTGTTGCGGTTTTAACTGTTTTTTCTTCTTTCATAGATTTCTCTTGCTTCATTACCTTTTCTTGTTTTTGTGGTCGTTCAGATTGATTGGTCTTCACTTTTTTATCGTTTGGCACATTATCAACAACTTTCATTTCTTTCTTTTCTGTATGAGCTGGCGCTTTTTTAGCAATATTTTGCTCATTTTGACTTAACTTAACGTTTTCGTTCTTTTTCACAGCGGTACTTTCACTAGGCGCTTTTTGTCCAGATTTCCCCTTATTTGATCCTTTAGTGGATTGGTTGGTACGTTGATGCTGCTTTTGACGATTTTGGAAGTTAGGGTTATTTCTTTGCGTTTGGAATTTTTTATGTTCATCAGCTTGAACAGGTGGCTTCTTTTCAAATTGTCCTTTCAACTGATTAGCATCCTGATCACTTAACGCGCTCATGTGATTTTGAACATCAATTCCTAAAGTTTGAGCCTTTTCAACAAGCTCTTTGCTAGAGACATTTAATTCCTTAGCAAGCTCATAAATTCTTTTTTTCCCCATGCAATCACCTTCCTAACCTTATATTAATTCCCCCATTTTCTTTGCAAAACCTGGATCCATTACGGCAACTACTTTTCTAGGTTTACCAAGTGCATTGGTTAATTCCATAGTTGATAACAAGTCGCAACAAGGGATTTGATAATAAGTACTTTTATCTTTTATTTTTTTTAATGTATTTTTACCAGTATCACAAGCAACAAAAACTAATTGCGCTTTAGATAACTGGATTTCTTTGGTGACTAATTCTTCACCACTAACAATTTTGCCTGCTCGTTGGGCTAACCCTAACAGATTGAGTAAACGTTGCTTATGATTCATCGCCAAATAACTCTCTTCTTGCTTTTTGGTGACTCACATAGTCAAATAATTCCTGATAAAATTCATCAGATAACTTCACATCAAGTACTCGATCTAAGATATGTTTTTCCCAGGCCAATTTTGCCTCTTTTGGCTCCATAGCGATGTAAGCACCTCTACCAGGCATTTTACCCGTCGGATCAATTGAAACAACGCCTTCTTTAGAGCGAGTAATCCGTAACAATTTTTTCTTTGGAATCATTTCACCGGTTACTACAGATTTTCTTAAAGGAATTTTTCTTTTTTTCATATGAAATTCCCCTCATTTTCTATTCTTCAGTTGATAGATTTTCATCTTCTAACATCATTTCGTCAGCAGCATCTGCCATTGCTTCTTCTTGCGCATCTAATTGGGCATAAAACTCAGCCATTTGTGATTCTGGCTTGATATCAATTTTATGATTAGTTAATTTTGCAGCTAAACGAGCATTTTGTCCTCGTTTACCAATCGCAAGTGATAACTGACTATCTGGCACAACGACTGTACATGATTTAGGATTTTCTAAATCGAAAATAACATCGCTGACTTCAGCTGGATTTAAGGCATTCGCAATATAAACAGCTGGATCTTCATCCCATTCAACAATGTCCATATTTTCGCCCTTTAATTCGTTAACAATCGCTTGTACACGTTGTCCTTTTGGTCCAACACAAGTACCAACTGGATCAATGTCCTCATCAAATGAGCGGACAGCAATTTTAGAGCGGTCGCCTGCTTCACGAGCAATACTCATAATTTCTACTGTTCCATCATAGACTTCTGGCACTTCCTGTTCAAATAAGCGACGTAATAAGTCTGGGTGACTGCGACTTACGAAAATTTGTGGACCTTTTGAAGTATTTTCAACTCGTGAAACAAAAACTTTAATCCGATCATGTGGTTGATAGAATTCATTCAACATTTGATCTTGTTTAGAAAGCACTGCTTCTATTTTCCCTAAGTTTACGTAAATATAACGATTGTCTTGACGTTCAACAATTCCTTGTAGGATTTCTTTTTCATATTGTGAGAATTCTTCATAGATGATACTACGCTCAGCTTCACGAACACGTTGTAAAATTACCTGTTTAGCTGTTTGAGCCGCAATCCGACCAAAATCCTTTGGTGTCACTTCAAAGCGAATTTTATCCCCAATCTCATAAGCAGGGTTAATCGCTAAGGCATCTTTTAATGAAACTTCTAATTGACTATCCATTACTTCTTCAGTAACCTCTTTTACTGCATAGACATGGATATTTCCTTTCTTTTGATCAAACTCAACCTCTACATTTTGTGCTTGTCCATAGTGGCGTTTGTATGCGGAGATTAAAGCTGCCTCTAAAGCTTCAATAACAATTTCTTTAGCAATGCCTTTTTCTGCTTCTAATGTATCTAAGGCATTTAACATTTCTTTACTCATTTTATTTGTGTTCCCCCTGTATTAAAATTGAATCGCTAAACGTGCTTTGGCAATATTTGAACGCTCAAACGTAAGTTGTTTTTCTCGCGTTTTAATACGGACACGTAAAGTTAATTCATTTTCATCAAAAGATTCTAGAAAACCTTCAAATTGTTTTTCATCGTTTACACTTTGATATAAGGAAATATGGATATACTCACCTAAAGCCTTGTGATAATCCGCCTCTTTTTTCAAAGGTCGTTCAGCCCCTGGAGAAGAAACTTCCAAAAAGTATGCTTGTGGAATTGGATCAGGATTTAATGAATCTAATTTTTCACTAAGCTGCTCGCTAACCCAGGCACATTCTTCAATATCAATGCCCCCTTCTTTATCAATGAAAACGCGTAAAAACCAGCTTTTTCCTTCCTTAACAAATTCAATTTCAACTAATTCAAAATTCCGTTGTTCTACGATTGGCGTAACTAAACTAGTAACCGTCTCAACCACACTACTCAATGAATGTTCCTCCTTATTTCTTTTAGTTAGGTAATAACTGTTGTCCATTAAAAAGAGTGAGCGATAAAACCGCTCACTCACCCTAAGTATCATCTCTATGACATGAATATACCACATTTTTTTCAGAAAAGCAAATCAATCAATCTTGCTAATCAATCAAAAGTCTATTGCTCGATACAGTATAGTAGCGTTAGTCAGCTTTATCTTAAAATAAAGAATTGCATTTTTTTAAGAAATAAAACCCAGAAAATGTTTCACGAATATGAAACATTTTCTAGGTTTTTAATTCATCTTTATTACACAAATGGCTTAAACGCGACTATAGTTTTGCACATCTGCTACCATTGCATTGATAAACATATCTAATAACTCAACTTGTGTTTCTTTGCTACCATAGCGACGGATATTTACAGAACCATCGGCCATTTCCTTATCACCAACAACAATTTGATAAGGAATTTTTTGAGTTTGAGAAGCACGAATCTTGTAACCCATTTTTTCATTACGATCATCTACTTCTACTCGTAAACCTTTTTCTTGTAAACGACGTTTGATTTCATAAGCATAATCACCATGTGCTTCAACAGAAACCGGAATAATTGTTGCTTGAATTGGTGCTAACCAAGTTGGGAAGGCTCCTTTGTAAACTTCGGTTAAGTAAGCCACAAAGCGTTCCATGGTTGAAACAATTCCACGGTGGATAACTACTGGACGATGAGTATTTTCGCCATCTTCACCGACATAAGTTAAATCAAAACGTTCAGGTAATAAGAAGTCTAGTTGAATGGTAGATAGGGTTTCTTCCATACCTAGAGCAGTTTTTACTTGTACGTCTAGTTTTGGACCATAAAAGGCAGCTTCCCCTTCAGCTTCAAAGTATTCCAATTCTAATTCATCCATCGCTGCTTTTAACATGGTTTGCGCGTTTTCCCACATAGCATCATCATCAAAATATTTATCAGTATTATTTGGATCACGATAGCTTAAGCGGAAACGATAGTCAGTAATACCAAAATCACGATAGACAGAAGTCATCAAGTCTAAGGTACGTTTAAACTCATCTTTAATTTGATCTGGACGAACGAAAGTATGCCCATCGTTTAAAGTCATTTCGCGAACACGTTGTAAACCTGATAAGGCTCCTGATTTTTCATAACGGTGCATCATACCAAGTTCAGCAATACGAATTGGTAATTCACGATAAGAATGAATATCATTTTTATAAACCATCATGTGATGTGGGCAATTCATTGGACGTAATACTAACATTTCGCCATCACCCATATCCATTGGTGGGAACATATCTTCATGATAATGATCCCAGTGTCCTGATGTTTTATAAAGATTCACATCCGCCATTACTGGTGTATATACGTGTTGATATCCTAAACTGATTTCTTTATCTACAATATAACGTTCGATTGTACGGCGAATAGTTGCACCTTTTGGTAACCAGAATGGCAAACCTGAACCTACTTCTTTTGATACCATAAATAAATCTAATTCTTTACCAAGTTTACGGTGATCGCGTTCTTTAGCTTCTTCACGTAGACGTAAGAATTCTTTTAAATCTTTCTTATCAAAGAAAGCTGTACCATAAACACGTTGCATCATATGATTATCTGAATTACCACGCCAATAAGCACCAGCTACTGATAATAATTGGAAAACTTGGATACGACCGGTTGATGGGACGTGTGGTCCACGACAGAGATCCACAAATTCACCTTGTTGATAAGCAGTAATCACTTCATCTTCTGGTAATTCAGTGATTAATTCTACTTTATATGGATCTTGTGCAAATAATTCTAAAGCTTCTTGTTTTGATAATACTCGTCGTTCAATTGGTAAATTTTCTTTAATGATTTTCATCATTTCAGCTTCAATTGCTGGTAAATCTTCTGCTGTAATAGCACTTTCACCATTGTCAGTATCATAATAAAAACCTGAATCAATCGCTGGTCCTACACCAAAATGGATTTTAGGATACAGGCGACGCATTGCTTGAGCCATCAAGTGCGCGCTTGAATGACGTAATAAACTTAACGCATCTTCATGATCAGGTGTAATAATTTCAAGCGCTCCATCTTCTTTAATTTCACGAGTTAAATCAATTAATTGACCATTTAATTTACCGGCTAATGCCTTTTTAGCCAAACTTTTAGAAATTCCTTCAGCAATTTCTTTAGTTGTTATACCGATAGCAAATTCTTTGACTGCGCCATCTGGAAAAGTAATTTTAATCATAAGTCTACCTCCATTTATTTTTATCGATAATGCCACCAAAATAAAAAAGCCTAGCAAGATGCCAAACTGACATCTCACTAGGACGTTAACTACGTGGTTCCACCTAATTTCAAGTATCGCTACTTCTCGACAGTCATAACGGTCTGCACCGCTCTTGCATTTAACAAGAGTCTAACGAAAGTGGTCTGCCCTTGGTTTTCCTCTAGAAGGCTTACAGCCACGACCTTCCTCTCTAATAGAAGACTCTCAAGTTTAGGTGTCTTTCTCATCGATCATTTACGTTTTCTATTTAAACACCATTTCTTGAAAATTGCAAGAAAAATTGAAAAGAAATTAAAGAAAACATATTAAACAAAAAAGTATCGTGTAAATCATCGGTACTTCAAAAGTCAGTTAATAAAAAACTATTTTTTCCATTCACCATTTACACCATAAGTGCCTTTTTTCATTTCATTAATAATTACATGAATATGTTCTTTAGGCGCACCAGTGTTTTTATGAACGGCTTCAGTTACGTCTTTCATCATATTTTCTAATTGTTCTGCGCTACGGCCTTCTACTAATTCGATGTGTACAAATGGCATATTACTCACTCCATATTTTTTATTCTTTCATTATCATAAATTAAAAATAAAAAAAGTCAACAAAGAATGTAATGTTTTACATTAATAGAAAAAAATTTTTTCCTAAAGGTTTGAATATTGTAGCTAATCATGTTTATATGCTATAATTTTATGGTTAAATTTTGTGGAGGAAAACACATGACAACAATTAAAGATTTAGAAAAAAAACATTTAGCAAATACCTTGCAAATGATTGAACAAGAAAAACAAATATTAATAAAGCAAAAGCAACAACTTACTGGTCAATTTCAAAATGATTTAAAAGAATTGGCTGATTTAAAAATTCAAACGGGATCTTCAGAATCTTTTTATGAATCGGTTGTGGATTATCAACGACATGAAAATGATTTACTTTTGAAATACCAAACCACTCAACAGCAAGAAAAGCGATTAAACACACTTGACGTGATGAAAAATAGCCCTTATTTTGCTCGGATTGATTTTACAGAATTTGATGAACCCGAGACATTATATATTGGGATTGCTTCATTGCGCGATCAAAAAGAAGAACCAGTCATTATTGACTGGCGCGCGCCGATTGCCAACCTCTACTACGAAGGAAAGCTTGGAAAAACCAGTTATCAAACGGAACACGAATCTTTTGAAGTAGATTTACAGTTGAAAAGACAATTTCAAATTAAGCAAGGTCAATTACTCGCATTGGTTGACACCTCTGAAGCGATTAATGATGAATTTTTATTATCGATACTTGATGAAGCTTCGAGCAACCAAATGAAAAATATTGTTGCTACTATCCAACAAGCGCAAAACGTCATTATTCGTGACACCCATAGTAAAGCAATGGTTATTCAAGGGATTGCAGGAAGCGGTAAAACTTCCGCTTTGCTTCAACGAGTAGCTTATATTCTCTATCATAATCGCCAATGGTTGGATGAAAAAGCGGTGTTGATTTTTTCACCAAATCGCCTATTTTCTGATTATATCTCAATGGTTTTACCTTCATTGGGGGAAAGTGAAGTCCCAACAAGAACATTTAGTGACTTTTTACAACAATTGTTACCACAATTAACCATTCAAAAAGAAACCAAATTAGAAGAAGACTTTTTAACTGACCAACATGATCAAATCAATCAATATAAACAAGGAATGGAAGTTGTTTATCAAATCAAGCCCTATTTGAAAAAAATTACTGCTACCGGACCAATTTTTCGCTCATTAAAAGCTGATCAACAAGTCTATCTATCTAAAGAACAAATGCGTCAGTGGTATTTAGAAACAAATGCCGAATTACCTCTATATCAGCGCATACAGTTATTACAAACAAAATTACTAAAAAAACTTGGTGGTATTCAAAAAGATGAGGCTAAACTTGCTTGGGTAAAAGAATTAGTTGAAGAAAAATTACAACAAGCTTACGAGGAAAATCCGCATCTAGAAGTCAATGAAAAAACTGAACGTCAGTTAAGAAAACAAATAAAGGCTGAAATATTACGTAAAAAATTTGCCAAGATGAAACGTGCAATTAAAAAGTTTCAATTTATTCATACACAACAACAATATTTGCATTTTTTAAAAACATTAGAAAAAGCTACAACTGACAAAAACATTTGTAGCCAATCACAATACCAAGAACATCTGGCAAATATTAAAGAAACATTAAAAAACAAACAATTGTCTCTAACTGATGCAACTTTGTATTTCTTATTGATCAAGGGTCTTTATCCAATTTATATTGAACAAAAAGCCCGCTATATTTTTATTGATGAAATGCAAGATTTTCCACCGGCACAAGTCGCGTTACTTCGTAGTCTATATCCAAAAGCTAATCTAACCTTATGTGGTGATTTAAATCAAAAAGTTTTTGGTAATGAAGCGATTATTGATTGTTTAGACGCATTGTTCCCTGATGTGACGGTAACAAATTATCAGTTAACCACTAGTTATCGTTCAACTCAAGAAATTACACGTTTTGCCAATCAATTTTTAACGAATGTAGAGCAAGTTCAAACAACTGCTCGTTTAGGTAATTTACCTAGTCATTATCATTTTCAAACGGATAAATTAGCTCTTGATTGGCTTAGCCAACAAGTACTAACGGAAGATACTTTGCCAATTCGTAGTGCGATTATTTGTAAAACTAGTGCAGAGTGTCAAGCACTTTATGAACAATTACCAGATAACATTAAGTCAAAAATTCAATTAATTACCAATGAAGAAACCTTTATGAAAAAAAATTGGTTAATTATCCCAGCTTATTTAGCTAAAGGCTTAGAATTTGACCAAGTCATCGCCTGGCATATTGGTAATCAATATACACAAGTCCATGATCAATTAATCTTATATACCATTTTTACTCGAGCGATGCATCAATTAAAAATTGTTTCTATTAATCAAGCAAGCCCACTCTTACAACTTGCCCAAAAAGATACCTATCAACAAGCGACAAAGTAGTACCTGCACCCACGAAATTTTCGTGGGTGATTTTTTAGTTACATTTATTAATCATTTCTTTACAAAAACGATTACTTTATAAAAAGATTAAGCAAACTATTTAAACATATAACAATTGCCCTTTTTATTAAAAAATTAACTTACTTGAATTAAAAATATTTCGCTACAATAACTCCCGTTGCAACAAAAAAATTTTCAGGGGGAGATTATTTGACTCAAATTAGTAAACGTAAAGTTTATCAACATCCATTTTTAATTATGTCTAGTCTATATTTAGGCGCTTTTGTAGGTATGTTTAGTGAGACCTCATTAAATATTGCTTTACCGGCTTTATCCCAATATTTTGATATGCCTCTTAGTTTTATGCAATGGATTGTGGTCAGTTATATGTTAGTTATCGGCATCATTTTACCATTAGCAAGTTTTCTAATGAAAAATTATTCCATCAGACAATTGACTTTATTTTCGCTAATATGTTTTTTAATTGGTGCATTAATCAGTGCGTTATCTCCTAATTTTGTTTTATTATTAGTAGGACGGATGATTCAAGGAATCGGTACTGGTTTAATTTTACCAATGTTATTTGCTACTTCAATGGAAGTATTTCCAATTCAAAAATTAGGATCTGCTATGGGGATTGCTTCTTTAATTATTATGTTTGCTCCAGCTATTGGCTCTACCTTAGCAGGTATTTTACTTGGAATTGGTAGTTGGCGCTTAATCTTTTTTGCCTTTGCTATTATCTTAATTCTTGCAATAATTTGTGCATACTTCTTTATTGAAAGTCCATTTACTTTAGCCCAATCTAAAATTGACTGGATTAGTTGTATTTTATCTGCCTTAGGTTTTGGTGGAATCATTTTAGCGTTTAGTAATGCTAGCGAATTTTCTTTCCAATCAATCTTTGTGATTATTCCGTTAATGATTGGTCTTTTGGCTTTGATTTTTTATACTAAACGCCAATTAATTTCGAAAAAACCAATTTTAAATTTAAAAGCTTTGCAAAACAAGGGTTTTGTAATTGGCACCTTATTGGTTATGCTTAATTTTGGTATTACACTATCAAGTATGTATCTTTTACCACAAATTTTACAAAATGCGCTAAATCTTCCTGTTACACTAACTGGAATCATTATGCTACCTGGTGGTATCGTCAATGCTGTTGTTTCATTTATTTCAGGAAAGCTCAATGATCAACTTGGTCCTAAAAAATTGGTCGTACTAGGATTTATTTTAACTACTATCGGTTGTTTAGCCTTTGGTCAATTAAATGTACAAGCATCAATTGGTTATATTATCGCTTGTCATTTACTTTTGATGATTGGTATCCCACTTGCTATGTCACCAGCTCAATCTAGTGCGTTACAAGCACTACCAAAAAACTTGTCTACTGACGGTAGTACCATTATCAATACTTTACAACAAGTTTTGGGAGCTATTGCTACTGCTATTACAACTTGTCTACTACAATTTGGTAGCCAACAGGCAATCTATCCGCAAGCAAATAAAAATTATATGCTAGGTGCACATTTTGGCTTTTATTTTGCCTTAATTTTAGCCATTATCGGTCTATTTTTAGCCTTTAATGTACAAACGCCAGATTATATGAAAAAACTAAAAAATAAGTATCAAACAGCACAGATCAAAAATAATTAAAAAAAGACTAGTTGAAATTCAAATCTTATGAAGAATATCAAACGTTAAATTTATAAACAAACTTTTAACAGACCTCATTAAGATAAATTTCAACTAGTTTTTTAGTTATTAGATTGAAAACTTGGTAGTCCATAAGCTGATTTGGTATGATAAATAGCTTCATAAATGGCTTTTTGCATTACATGCGCTGCAATGTTACCTAAAGCATCTATGGAAATATCAGTAACCTCACCACTTGCAAAAGTAAAAATACTATCCCCATCGACAGAGGTATGAACAGGGCGAATCGCTCTAGCATAACCATCATGGGACATGCTAGCAATTTTTTTAGCTTGTGCTTTATTTATTTTTGCGTTAGTTAAAATACAACCAATCGTCGTATTTTGTCGATTAAAACCAATTGCTCCATGGCCAGCTTGTTGAATGAACCAATCATCAGTCGGCAAAAATTGCTGTTGTTTTCGGTCATAACAGCCAGCTAGTATTTGATTTTCGGGACTATAGACATCACCAAAAGCATTAACCGCTACAAGCGCACCAATTTTTAATTCACCAATTTGCACAGCATAATGACCAAAACCAGCTTTCATGGCATATGATGATCCCAAACACTTGCCAACACTAGCTCCTGTTCCAGCCCCAACATTTCCTTTCGCTAATTTTTGGTGCTGAAAAGCCGTTTGACAAGCTTGATAGCCCATTTTGGCATCTGGACGAATTTGACTATTGCCAATTGCTAAATCAAATAAACAAGCACCACAAACAATTGGCACTTTTCCTACTCCAACGTCAAAACCAATATTTTTTTCTTCAAGAAAACGCATCACGCCATCAGCAGCAGCTAAGCCATAAGCACTACCGCCACTTAAAACAATCCCATGTATTTCTTCAACCATATTCATTGGATCAAGTAAATCCGTTTCTCTAGTTGCTGGTGCACTTCCTCTTACATCAACGGCTGCTGTAGCCCCTTTAGGATGTAAAATGACTGTACAGCCAGTAGCCGCTTGTATATCTTGAGCATGTCCAATAGAAAAACCCAATTCAGTTATGTCAATTTCAACGATTTCTTTTAAATAGGTCATTTTCAATACTAAACTGTCTAAAAATTATCCAACTGATAGTTGGATACATTTCTAATAGTTTTCCTTTCGTATTTTTTAAAATAAATTCTTATCATTGGTTTATCTGATAGATAAAGAAATGATATTCCATACAAAAACAGACCGAGAACCTAATTGATTCATCGATCTGTCAAATAAGCTTTATTCGCCTAAATCTACGTTGTGATAAACAGATTGTACGTCTTCTAAGTCTTCCAAGACATCAATCATTTTCTCAAATTTAGTTAAATCATCGCCAGTTAAAGTCACTTCATTTTGTGGAATCATTTGCATTTCAGCCACACTAAAATCAGTAATTCCTTTTTCTTTTAATGCTTCTTGAATCGCATGGAAATCAGTTGGTTCACCGTAAACGATAATTTGACCATCTTCAGCAGTCACATCGCGAACATCAATATCTTTTTCCATTAAGAATTCTAAAATATCATCAGCATCTTCACCGGCAAAACCAAATAATGCAGTATTGTCAAACATATAACTAACTGCACCAGTAACACCCATGTTACCACCATTCTTACCAAAAGCGGCACGTACATCAGCAGCGGTACGGTTTACATTGTTTGTTAAAGTGTCCACGATAACCATTGAGCCATTTGGTCCAAAACCTTCATAGCGTAATTCTTGATACTGTTCATCGCCGCCACCTTTAGCTTTTTCAATGGCACGATCAATAATATGACGTGGAACATTATATGTTTTTGCTCTTTCAATTACAAAACGTAATTTTTGATTTGAGTGTGGGTCAGGATCACCTGATTTTGCTGCTGCATAAATTTCAATACCAAATTTAGCATAAATTCGGCTATTATTTGCATCTTTCGCAGTTTTCTTTGCTACGATATTTGCCCATTTACGACCCATAATTTCACTTCACTTTCTATTATTTTCAATTCATTTAACAAAAAGGTCCTTACTCATTATACTTTGCTTAGCAGTGATTGTGAAGTATTTTATCTAGAATTCAACAGATTTACTTAGGAAAATCGGTTGATCTAATTGGTAAACGGCCAAAATTTTGTTCTTTTATTGTTACGTTGGCTAATTGATAAATTCGATCACTTTGAATCAATAAATTTTTTTGATTGGCTACTTGTTTACTCATTCGTGTAACAATTGGATACGGGCAATATTTTTTTTGCTGGCGTAAATATTGTTGGCCTTTTTCACTGAAACCTAAGACATGAATGATTTTTTGGTTTTGTTGTTCAATGATTTGTTCATGCTGAATGTTTAATAATACATACATCAATAAACGCTGAAGTCTGGTTTTTGTATAGCGTTTTGATTTGATTGCTTGCAAGAGTTGATCAAATGCATCCACCTCAGTAATCACTTGCTTTAATTTATATTCTAATCCGTCAACCATTTGATATATCTGCTGCAATTGTTCATGACTACTGCTTAGAATACGATATTTTAAATAAGGATAAAAGTCTGCCCAACTGACCGCTTGACTGGATAAATCAATTAACGAACTTTCTGGAATAAATTCTTTGATAGACTGTTTAGCAAAAAAATGATTACGAATGGCGGTTGCACTAGCAATATTTAAATTTTCCTGATTCGATAAATCAAAATCAGGCAACTTTTGGTCATGATAGCCAGCTTTAATTCGTTTAATCGCAATTAAATTTAATGGGTTGGCTAATTTAGCATTTGCTTGTGCATAAGATAGTGCCAAGATATGATTCGGCTGATTAGGACTAAAGACTATATGGGCATCAAACTGTTGGAATACTTGCATCATTTTTTGCGCATAAGTCAACTTTGGATCATCGATTGATTGATACAGCTTATCTAGTTCAGCTTGACGCGTTACTAATAATTTTCCTAAATTTTGATAATCAAATTCATCGCTTTGATCAGTGCCAAAACATAGATTTTCACAACCTAACGCATGCAATAAGTCAAGTCCGCCTTCTGCAAAATAATCAGCCGATTGTACTGACCATTCAACCGGTAATTCAATGACTAAATCAGCACCATTTTGCAAAGCGCTTTGGGCCCGATGCCATTTATCAATAATAGCTGGCTCACCTCTTTGCAAGAAATTGCCACTCATAACCGCAATGATCACCTCAGCATTGCTTTGCTGTTTGCTTTGTCTTAAATGATATAAATGTCCATTATGAAACGGATTATACTCTACAATCATTCCACAAGCTTTCATAACTGCCTCCAAAAAAAGTGATTGAAATAACTTATTCCAATCACTAAACTTTTATTTATAACAAACAAAAAACCAACGTCGGCTTTTTTCATTAGGCTCACTATCAATAAAATCCGCATAAGCCTCCACTTTATTAAAGCCTGCATTTTCTAACATTAACAAATACTGATTTAAAGGATAGGTTCTTTCTTGATGAATTTCATCACGTCTTTCAAAATTTCCGTGTTCATCTTGAACAAAAAAGGTGAGAAAGTGTTCAATACTATGTGGTTGTTCGCCTTTATAACTATCCCATAAAAAAGCAAACTCATCCGTTTGATAGTGATAACTATAATTTGGAAAAACCTCATCTATTTGATAAGTTGAATGAACGTCAAAAATAAAAATCCCTTCATCTTCTAATATTTGATAGACCCCATCAAAAACTTGTTGGACCGCTTGCTCATCTTCCATATAGCAAATCGAATCTGAAAAACAAGTGATTGCTTCATAAGTTTCGATATCGGTCAAATCTAACATATCGCCTTCAACAAATTGAATAGACACATCGGCTTCTTGCGCACGTTGGGTGGCAATCATTAGCATCTCCTCAGATAAATCCAAAGCAGTGACATCAAAGCCTTGTTTGGCAAAATCTACAGCTAAAGCCCCCGTCCCACAAGCCAACTCTAATATTCGCTTCCGATTTCCTAAAAATTGTAATGAAAAATCTAACCATCTTTGATACAGACTAGTATCCATTACTTCATCATAAACAAAGGCGAAGGTCTCATAAGCCATTATTATTCACAACCCACTCTTTAATATCAACTAATGGTGCATCAGACCAAAGTTTTTCAAGTTGATAAAACTCACGTTCTGATTGATTAAAGACATGGACAATGACATCGCCTAAATCAATCAATACCCATTTAGCTGCATCTTTACCTTCCACACGGCGAACTTGAATTTGTGCTTTTTCAGCCTGTTCAATTACTTCATCGACAATCGCTAAGATTCGACGATCAGTATTTCCTGAACAAACCACAAAATAATCAGCTAATAATGAAATACCTCTCACATCTAAGGCTACGATATCTAAGGCATGTTTATCGTCAATTGCCTTAATTGCTACTTCTAAAATTTCTGTACTTTCGATGATAAAAACCCCCTATTTTTTAGCTACCCATTTGTTATAAGTTTCTAATGTTTTTGGATAAATTGGTAACTCTTTTTTTAATAAAAATTGCAAAGTATGTTGCGTTTCATAGGCAACGGCTGCAGCTAAATCAGTTAATGCCAACTTTCTAGCTTCTTCTACTCCAGGAAAATCGCGATTAGGCTCAATATAATCAGCGACATAAATAACTTGATCAAGTAATGACATTTGAGCTGCACCAGTAGTATGCAAACGAATTGCTTGTAATATATCTTCTTCTTCAATACCTAATTCTTGGCGAACAAATTCCGCACCGACAATTCCATGCCAAATTGCGTTGTCCCAATTCAGTAAATCTACATCCATGTGTAGTTTTTCAATCATATAAATGAAAGCATCATCGCTTCGTTCTTTAGCATAATCATGAGCTAAAGCAGCAATGCTAGCTTTATTTGGACAACATCCATATTTTTTGGCTAAAGCTATAGCCATTTCTTCTACTCCTAAGACATGTCTAAAACGTTTTTCACTCATTTGCATCTGTACTTGTTGCATAAGCTGTTCTCTAATTTCTGGAGTATAATTTTTGCTAGATATCTTCAAGATAAAGACCTTCTTTTTGAATATATTCTCTTACTTTCTCAGGCACCAAATAGCGAATACTACATTTTTGTGCTACTTTCTTGCGAATCATGGTTGAACTTAAATCCATCATTGGTGTATCCAACCAAATAATTGGATAATTAGAAGTTACCGGATAGTCAGGTCTTTTTACACCAACAAATTGAACCAACTTTATCAATTCATCTATTTTATACCATTTTGGCAGATATTCGACCATATCGCCACCAATAATAAAATAAAAGTCAGTATCCGGATGCATGCTGGTTAAAGCTTTCATTGTATCATAAGTGTAACTTTTCCCCTGACGCTGTAATTCTATTGTTTCAATTGCCAACATAGGATTCCCTTCAATTGCCAATTCCAACATCTTTAAACGATGATGGGCAGGAATGGTGGTTTTTTCATCTACATGCGGAGGAATAAACTCAGGCATTAAATAAACTTTTTCTAAATTCAAAGCCGTACCCACCTGATCGGCAATCATTAAATGAAGTTGATGTACAGGATTAAAATTCCCTCCTAAAATTCCTACTTGCTTTCGCTTAGATGTAAGACTAACTTGAGGCATTTCAATATATTCAGTAATCAACTGTTTATTCATACAATCCTTCCTTAACTAGAGTAATTTAAGTTGTTGTGAAAGACGTTGATACTTTTCCTTTGTAGAGGCTTTGTATAATACTAAAACACGTCCAATCACTTGAACCACTTCACAACGTAATGCTTCAGCAATTTGTACTGCCGCATCTTCAGCAATTTCATCAGTATTTTGTAATAGTGAAACTTTAATTAATTCGCGTTTTTCTAACGCTTCACCTATTTGTTTATTCATCGCATCATTTACGCCACCTTTACCGATTTGAAAAATAGGTTGTAAATGATGGGCTTGACTACGTAAAAAACGTTTTTGTTTTCCCGTTAAACTCATTTTATTTCCTCCTTAAATTAGGGCCTTCCTAATGATTACATCGACACCTTTTGGCGCCCAACCAGCTACAATCGCTGGTTGACTAACAGTAATCCAGCCTAGGCCTGCAAAAACAATGTCGGTTTTTTCCTTTATCGAAAACTCAAAACGAACCAATTCAGGAAAATCATCTCGTTCATCTTTACGTGGTGGTTGTAATAAATCCCCCACATGTTTTTGATAGAACTCACTAGCACCTTGTAATTTCGTACGGTGAATCGATAAATCATTCGCAACATAGGCAATAAACGGTGCACGTTGGCCACTAACAAAGTCAAAACGAGCTAATCCACCTAAAAATAAAGTTTGTTCAGGATTTAATTGATATACTTTTGGTTTAATTTCTTTTGTTGGGGCAATTAAACGTAAATCTTTTTTGCCTAAATAATGTGCCATCTGATGACGATGAATAATCCCTGGTGTATCAATCAAAAATTTACCGTCATCTAAAGGAATCTCAATTTTATCTAAAGTTGTTCCCGGAAAACGTGAAGTTGTGATGACTTCTTTAACATCAGTCACAGCAGAGATAATCTGATTGATCAATGTAGATTTACCTACATTGGTTACACCAACTACATAAACATCGCGACCTTGGCGATATTGTTCAATCGCTGCTAAAATATCATGAATTTCATGTTTTTTCTTGGCACTAGTCAATAATACATCAACTGGGCGTAATCCAAGTTCATGTGCACGTTCTTTCATCCATTGAATCAATCGGCCCTTTTTCAAAGACTTAGGTAATAAATCAACTTTATTTCCAATCATTAAAACAGGATTTTTGCCAACAAAACGATGTAAGCCGGGAATAATTGAACCATTAAAATCAAAAATATCGACTACATTGACAATTAAAGCATCCGTATTGCCAATTTCATTTAATAAACGCAAAAAATCATCATCGGTTAATGACACATCCTGAATCTCGTTATAATGTCGCAAACGAAAACAACGTTGGCAATAGACTTCGCCTGTCGCTTGTCCTTTTTCTAAGGCGGCTTTAGGAGTATAGCCTATCTGATCTTTTTCTCGGGTTTGAATGGCCACTCCGCAACCAATACAATGTAGTTGTTCTTCACTCATATTAACTCACCTCGCCATGTCATATCTTGATGATTTTTTAATAAATGACGCATTACAATTTTTTCACGCCAACGATTGATTCTTGTATTCCAAGCATCCGTTTGAACAATAGGTTTAACTAAAACCGAGCGCACATTCGCTGCATGGGCTGCTCGAATATCAGTCATTAATTGATCACCTACCATCAAAACTTCTGTCGGTGCTAAATTTAGGGTGCGTAACGCTTTTTTGATTCCTACACCAAATGGTTTCATCGCTCTTGAAATGAATGGTAATTCAAATGGTGCAACTGCTCGAGCAACTCGGGAAGCTTTGTTATTGGAAACCACAATCACTGGAATTTTAGCCTTCTTCATTTCAGCAAGCCAATTTTTTAATTCTTCTGTTCCATCCGGATTATTCCAAGCGATTAGCGTATTATCTAAATCAGTTAATATTGCTTTAATCCCATATTTTTTTAATTGTTGAGGAGTAATTTGATAGATTGATTCTATCATCCATGTGGGTTTATATTTTAAAAACATAATTGCTCCTTTATTCCAAAAAATCGAGGAGTATCTTTGCGGACACTCCTCCAATTGAAAATTATACACTATTTTCACATTTTATGCTAGCAATTGTCGTAAGGCTATCATTGCTCATTTTAAAAACATCTTAGCGATAGGCACTCGGTAAAATAAAACGATTAGCTTGCTCAAATACATAACCAATCATCAATAAAAGATCTTCTCGGCCTTTTGATGCCATAAATTGAATGCCTAAAGGAAGATTTTCAGTTGAAAGAGCCGTTGGTAAACTAATGGCTGGTTGGCCAGTTAAATTAGCTAATTGGGTATATGGAGTCATCGCTAAACTTCTTATAAACATCTCATAAACCAAGGCTTCTCTTTGTTCAAAATTCAAATTTTGGGCTTGATATAATTGTTTTGAACAATCCGGACTTAAAAATGCTGTTTCTAAATGTGGGGCGCAAGTTGCTGTAGTCGGCGTTAAAAATAAATCGTATTCTTGAAATAATTCTTCCATCTTATTAGCAGCACTATCCCAATATTCTAGACTCTGCACATATTTACTTGCACTCATTGCCTGACCTAATTGATAAATTGCCCACGTCATCGGCTCCATATCATCAATAGTTAACGATCTTTGTATACTTTTTTCCATTTGATCGAACATAGCCGCAGTATCGGCACCATTCATTCGATAGTATTGTACCATTAATTCTTGTAAATTTACTGGATAATCAATTTCTACTAATTCGTGCCCTTGCATTGCTAAAAATTCAACCGCTGATTTGACTGCTTGTTTAGCTGTGGGGCTTATAAAAGCATCGACTGGCGATTGAAGACAATAAGCAATTTTTAATTTTTTCTGTCTCATCGCCTGATGATGTTGCCATTCACAAGCCGGTGCTTGATATGGCGCAGTGGGCTGACTAGTTCGCATTTGATAAAAAAGACTTTCTGTATCACGCATAGAAACCGTTAAAGCAAATGAAATCGATGCGCCTTGCCAACCGCGCCAACCGTTTGGTCCAACTGGCATGGTTCCACGAGTAGGTTTTAAGCCAATCAATCCACAAAAAGAAGCAGGAATGCGAATCGAACCACCACCATCACTAGCAGTAGCCATTGGAAAAATTCCCGCAGCGACCGCACTGGCTGCCCCTCCACTTGAACCACCCGAATAATAATTTAAATTCCATGGATTTTTACAATCACCATACAAAGCCGAATCAGTAATATTTTTAAAGCCGTATTCTGGTATGTTGGTTTGCCCAAGTGGAATCATCCCTAAACTTTCAATTCTTTTTACAAAATTATCAGTATTTACAGTGCGTTGATTCGCTAAAAGTTTAGAACCAGCCGTACTTAACCAATCTTTTTTGTTTTGGCCTAAACCTTTTAAAGGAATCGGCAAGTAACTAAATGGTTGGATTACTTGATTTTGTTGGTGCATTTTTTGATAATGGGCCATTGCTTGATCAATATCAAAAGAAATAAAAGCATTTAGTTTCGGTTGCCAATATTGATACTTTTTCTCAAGTTCATCAAGATGTTCTACAAAACTAAAAGTCTTTTTTTGTAATTGTTCACTGATATATAAGGCATCTTTTATAGTCATTATTTCCACCTCTTACCAAGGAATTTCTGTTGATAATTTTGCTGCAAATTCTTTATATTGATTACGTTCGGCAATTCTTGCTGTTCGCCGCTTTTCATAACCAGAACAGACTAATTTTTCTTCATCAGTTTCTGGGACAATTTTTGGTACCGTAAAATCAGTTTCCTCATTCATAAATGAAGGGACTGCTACAAAAGTAGTGAAACAAGTAGCTGCTAAATAGCGTTCTCCAGTGACTAAATCTTCCCCCACTACTTTTACAAATACTTCCATTGATTTATGATGAGTTCCTGATACAAACGTTTCAATACATACAGAATGATTTGCATGTAATGGTTTTAAAAAATTTAAAGAATCAATTGAAGCAGTCACTGCCCCTCTTCGGCAATGTCTAGAAATAGAAATCGAAGCTGCATCATCAATCCAAGTCATTAATTTGCCACCAAATAAATAATCAAAAGGGTTCAAATCAAAAGGAAATACCCGATGCGTTTGAATAACTTTTGATTCTCGACAATATTTAGATTCCGTCAAGTCAATCACTCCTTTTATATTTTTATAGTTGTACAAATTATAACATATCCAAATCTTGCACTTATAATAATCTGTTTTTAAAATTGATTCAAAATAAAAAACCTGCAGAAAAAATTCTACAGGTTTTAAAATTATAAAACTTTACTTAAAAAGTCTTTTGTTCGATTATGTTGTGGATTACCAAAAACTTCCTCTGGCGTACCTTCTTCAACGATATAGCCGCCATCCATAAAGACTATACGGTCACCTACTTCACGAGCAAATCCCATTTCATGAGTAACAATGACCATGGTCATCCCTTCTTTAGCAAGACGTTGCATAACGCCCAATACTTCACCAACCATTTCAGGATCGAGTGCAGAAGTTGGTTCATCAAACAACATTACATCTGGACACATCGCTAAAGCTCTAGCAATAGCAATTCTTTGTTGTTGACCACCAGACAATGATTGTGGATAGGCCTCAGCTTTATCAGGCAACCCTACTGTGGTTAACAATTCTTTAGCATAATTTTGCGCAGATTGTTTATCTTCTTTTTTGACTTTTATTGGCGATAAGGTAATATTATCGATTACTGACATATTTGGAAAAAGATTAAAGTTCTGAAAAACCATTCCCATTTTTTCACGCATTTTGTAAATATCATTTTTAGGATCTGTAATGTCTTGTCCTTCAAATAAAATCTTACCAGAAGTTGGTACTTCTAATAAATTCATACAGCGTAAAAAAGTACTTTTCCCCGATCCAGATGGACCAATAATAACGACTACTTGTCCTTGTTTGATTTCATAATTAATATCTTTTAATACTTCATTATCACCAAACTTTTTACTTAAGTGTTCTACTTTAATAATTGACTCCATTATCAGCCCTCCTATTTACGATACCCTTTACCTAATTTTTTCTCCCAAACATTTAAAATTCGTGAAGTAGTAAATGTTAAGATGAAATAAATGACCGCTGCAACATAAAGTGGCGTCAATGGAATATAAGAAGTGCTGATAACAATTTGTGCACTATTCATCAATTCATAAATACCAATCGTTGATAATAATGAAGAATCCTTAATCAACACAATAAATTCATTTCCTAAAGGAGGCAAAATATTGCGTAAAGCTTGTGGCAAAATGACATAACGCATTGCCTGGGAAGGTCTTAAACCTAATGAAGAAGCTGCTTCCATTTGACCGAAATCGACCGCATTAATACCTCCACGTACAATTTCAGCTACATAAGCTCCTGAGTTCAAGGAAATTGCGATAATCCCTGGGAACAAACGACCAAAATCGAGATTTAAAATACCCAAAGAAACCGTCGGCAATTTAAATAGCCCTTGTAATAAACCAAATGCAATTAAAATTTGCACTAACATTGGTGTTCCCCGTAATACTTCAATATAGATATTGGCAAACCAGCGTAATGGTTTGACTTTAGATAACTTCATTAAGGCAATAACTACCCCGATTGCTGTCCCAAAGAGAACAGTAATCATCGAGATAATTAAAGTAATAATGGTTCCTGAAATAAAGTAGGGATAGAATTCCTTTAGAAAAGAAAAATCCATTTTAATTAGTACTCCAATCTATTTTTTTGCTTGACTTTCAGCTAATGCTGAATTTTTTTCAACAAATTCATTAATTTTATTTTCGTCTTGTAATTTCTTAATGACAGCATTAATTTTGGCTTTTAATTCTTTATTGCCTTTTTTCATTGCAATCGCATAAGACTCATCATCACTTGATTTTAAAGTAGCATCAGCAATGACTAAATCTGGATTTTGAGCTACATATGCTTTAGCAACGGCACTTTCTAATACTAATGCATCAATTGAGCCTTGTTTTACTTCAACAATTAAGTTAGGCACTTTAGCTAAACCAACTAATTGTGCTTTTGGTAGCTGTGAAGTTACTACTGATTCTTGAATAGAACCTTTTTGGGCACCAATCTTTTTGTCTGCTAAACTTTTAAGGTCTTTATATTTATCAGCATTTTCTTTTTTCACTACTACTAATTGTTCAGGAACAAAGTAGTTATCAGAAAAATCAAAAGTTTTCTTACGTTCTTTAGTTGCTGAAATACCAGAAATAGCTAAATCAGCTTTTCCTTGATCTAAAGCAGTTAAAACCGCATTAAATTCCATATCCATAAATTCAACTTTAACCCCTAAGTCTTTTGCAATTTCATTAGCTAAATCAACATCGGCCCCAACAATTTGATCTTTGCCATTAGTAACCGCGTGAAATTCAAATGGTGCAAAATCAGCAGAAGTCGCAATTTTAATTACACCAGCATCTTGAATACTTTTTAATTGATTAGCATCCGCTTTTTTAGCCGAATCTCCACTGCCACATGCAGCTAAACTCAAAGTTAATGCAGCTAAACCTAAAAATCCTAAAATTTTTTTCATATTAAACACTCCTTATTTTTATGCAACTTTTTTGATAATTCATTTATATTATGCATATTAACACACCATCTACAAAAAATAAACAAAAATATTCATTTTTTTGCAAAAAAATTTATTTCAAAATTTAAAAACGCTTTCCAAACAGAAATAAAAAAAGGATAAAAACTTGTTCAATCATTGATTATTACTGATTTCTTTCAAGTTTTATCCTCAAAATAGCAAATTAATAAATTTTAAAATTTTCTAAAACGTGCATATCTATGCATTAATAATTCATCAATACTTAGTTGACTCAATTGTTTTAAAGTATAAACTAATTCAACCCTTAATCGTTGTAATAGATCTGCTACATCCAATTGATTATCTACATAGTTTTCAGGAATTACTTTATCTATGATTTTCAACTGTTGTAATTCTTTAGCGGTAATTTTCATCAATTCAGCGGCTTCTTGTGCGCGACTTCCATCCTTCCATAAAATAGAAGCAAAACCTTCAGGAGAGAGAATCGCATAGATTGAATTTTCTAACATCCATACCTGATCGCCCAAAGCTAAAGCCAAAGCGCCCCCGCTACCACCTTCACCGATAATAATTGCAATAATTGGCACTTTCAAATCAGCCATCTCAAGTAAGTTGCGAGCAATTGCTTCACCTTCACCACGTTCTTCTGCTCCTACACCGCAATAAGCTCCGGCTGTATTGATAAACGTGATTACTGGTCGATGAAATTTTTCAGCTTGTTTCATCAAGCGCAAGGCTTTTCGATAACCTTCAGGATGGGCCTGCCCAAAGTTACGTTTTAAATTTTCTGGCAAATTACGACCTTTTTGGATACCAATAACTGTAACTGGTTTTTTATCCAATAAAGCTACGCCACCAACGATTGCTTGATCATCTGCATATAAACGATCTCCGTGGAGTTCTTCAAAGCCTTCAAATAGTAGTTCAAAAAAATCCAATGCTGTTAAACGATCTTGTTTTCTCGCAAGTTTAACTACTTCATGGGCTGGTCTAGTCATGCGTCACCCATCCTTTCTGTGTATGTATTTTTAATAGATGACTGATTTTTTCACGCAAATCACAACGATCAACAATCTGATCTACAAAACCATGAGCCAATAAAAATTCAGCTTTTTGGAAATCGTCTGGCAACGCTTGTTTGAGCGTCTGTTCAATCACTCGACGACCGGCAAAACCAATTAATGCTTGCGGTTCAGCTAAAATAATATCCCCTTGCATCGCAAAACTGGCAGTTACGCCACCAGTTGTTGGATCAGTTAAAACAGTTAAATAAAATAAACCTGCATTACTATGTTGTTTGACAGCAGCTGAAATTTTAGCCATTTGCATTAATGAAAAAATACCTTCTTGCATTCTAGCGCCACCAGAAGCCGTAAATAATACTACTGGCAACTGCTGCTTTGTAGCTTTTTCAAAGAGACGCGTAATTTTTTCACCAACTACAGTGCCCATGCTTCCCATAATAAAGCTCGCATCCATAATCCCAATGGCTACTTCTTGCTTTTGAATAGTTGCTTTACCCGTTAATACCGCTTCGTGTAAATGCGTTTTTTCTTGCATTTGTTTTACCTTAGCTGGATAGTCTGGAAAATTCAAGGGATCTTTGGTAGAAAAATCATTATCCCATTCATAAAAAGATTTCTCATCAACAATTAATGCCAAGCGCTCCCATGCACTAATCCGAAAATTATAATTACAATTTGGACAAGTCTTCTCCCGACCAATTTCTTTAGTATAAATCATTTTTTTACAATGAGGACATTTTGCCCATAAATTATCAGGAACTGCTGGTTCATTTTGCGGGGTTTCGTTTCGATTGGGAGTAATTCGAATGTAATCTTTTTTCTTTTTAAATAAAGCCACCTAAATCACTCCTTATCCTTCTGGGGTCCAATTTGGTAAAAATTTTTCTTGTAAAAAAGCAGTATCATAATCACCAGCAATCACATATGGATCACTAATTAAATCCATTTGAAATTCAGCGTTGGTAACCACACCATCAGTAACCAATTCACTTAAAGCTCTTTGCATCTTCATCAATGCTTCAAAACGATTTTCGCCATGAACAATAATTTTTGCAATCATTGAATCATAAAAAGGTGGGATGGTATAGCCAGAGTACATTGCGCTATCTACGCGCAAGCCCATTCCACCACTAGGTAATAGTAAATTATTAATTTTACCTGGCGAAGGGGCAAAATTAAAAGCTGGATTTTCCGCATTAATTCTACATTCAATCGCATGGCCAGTTAAGCGAATATCCTCTTGCTTAATCGTTAAGACTTCACCGGCCGCTACTTCGATTTGTTTTTTGACCAAATCAATTCCTGTAACCATTTCTGTCACAGGATGCTCCACTTGAATTCTTGTATTCATTTCCATAAAATAAAACGAACCATCTAAATCCATTAAAAACTCAATTGTCCCAGCATTTTGATAATTTACAGCTTTAGCTGCACGGACTGCCGTTTCACCTAATACCGCTCTTTTTTCCTTAGAAATAACGACAGAAGGAGATTCTTCTAAAACTTTTTGATTATTTCTTTGTAAGGAACAATCCCGCTCGCCAAAATGCAACACATTGCCATATTGATCACCTAAAATTTGTACCTCAATATGTCTAGCTGGATAAATGATTTTTTCTAAATACATTTCATCATTACCAAAAGCCGCTTTGGCTTCTTGTTGAGCGGATTGAAAAGCAGCAGCTAAATCTTCTTTAGCTAACACTTTGCGAATTCCTTTACCGCCACCGCCAGCAGCAGCTTTTAACATTACGGGATAACCGATTTTATCTGCTATGGCAATCGCTTGTTCAACAGTTGCAATAGCACCATCACTTCCCGGAATAACCGGTACATTCGCTTGTTGCATCAATTGTCTGGCGTGAATCTTATTCCCCATCGCATCTATCGTTTCACTTTTAGGCCCAATAAAGGTAATGTTACATGCTTCACACATCTCAGCAAATTGACTATTTTCTGAAAGAAAACCAAAACCCGGATGAATGGCTTCTGCTTTAGTCAAAATTGCAGCACTTAATATTTGTTGCGCATTTAAATATGACTCACTGGCTTTAGCTGGGCCAATACAAATGGCTTCATCAGCTAATTCAGCGTGCATCGCCTCTTTATCTGCTTGTGAATAAACGGCTACTGTCCGAATTCCTAATTCACGACAAGCACGTATAATTCTCACGGCAATCTCACCGCGATTTGCAATTAATATTTTTGAAAACATTCGCATCTATCCAATCATAAAAGTTAGTTCGGCTTCAGCAACTTTTTTGCCATCAACTCTAGCAATTCCTTTACCCATTCCAGCATTTGCTCGAACTTTTAAAATTTCAACTTCAAGCATTAATGTATCACCAGGAGTAACTTTCTGACGAAACTTTGCTTTATCAATTCCACCAAAATAAGCCGTTTTCCCTTTAAAATCTGGCAAAGAAAGCAGCGCAACTGCACCTGCTTGAGCCATTGCTTCTACAATTAAAACTCCAGGCATCACTGGTTCATGAGGAAAATGTCCTTGAAAGAATGGTTCATTAATCGTTACATTCTTTTTGGCAACAACTTTTTGACCAGCCTCAAGTTCTTCAATGCGATCAATTAACAACATCGGATAACGATGAGGAATTATTTCTTTAATTTGTTGAATATTCATTACTGACATCTACTAGCCTTCTTTCACTTTGAATAATGGTTGATTAAATTCCACCATTTGTTCATTTTCCACTAAAATTTCAATAATTTCACCATTTACGTCACTGGTGATTTCGTTCATTACCTTCATAGCTTCAATAATACAAACCACTTCGCCTTTTTTCACATAATCACCGACTTGTTTGAACTCTGGTTTATCTGGTGCCGGTTTTAAATAGGCTACACCCACTAATGGCGAAACAATTACAACGCTTTCGTCAACTTTACTTTCATGACTAGTTGGCGTAGGTGATACTGTTGGTTGAACAACTGGCTGTACTTGTTCATCTATAGCCATATTAACAGGCTCATTATATGAAATAGCTGTTGGCATTACCGGTTGCGGATTACGATTTTGTTTGTTTTTACTTAAATATAATTCAAAAGAACCTTTCTTTAAATCAAACTCGGTTAAATTGGATTGTTCGAACATTTGAAATAGTTCTTTTACTTCATCTAATTGCATAGCTGCTTATTCCTCCCAACGCTTCATCAATAAGACTGCGTTATGGCCACCAAAGCCTAATGAATTACTCATTGCATAGGTGATTGGTGCTTCAATTGCTTGATTTTTAACAACATTCAATTCAATTTCAGGATCTTGTTGGGTCACATTAATGGTTGGTGGAACAAATTGATGTTGTAAAGCTAATAAAGTCGCTACTGCTTCAACTCCACCAGCTGCCCCTAATAAATGTCCAGTCATTGATTTGGTACTACTTACATAGGTTTGCATATATGTATCACCTAAGCCATATTGAATGGCAGTCGCTTCAGCTACATCATTAGCAGGGGTGCTTGTACCATGTGCATTGATATAATCTACTTGTTTGCCTGTAATATTTGCTTCTTTCATTGCAAGTTGCATTGCTTTACCCGCACCTGAGCCATCTGGATTTGGCGCAGTCATATGATAAGCATCGCAATTAGCCCCATAACCAACTACTTCAGCTAAAATATTGGCACCACGCGCTTGTGCATGCTCAAGTGATTCTAATAATAATACCCCTGCTCC
>DYWZ01000078.1 GCA_020742395.1 Enterococcus columbae | reverse complement strand
GCAGGAAACTGGAAAATGAATAAAACTGCAAGCGAAGCAAAAGCTTTTGCACAAGCAGTTAAGAATAACTTACCAAGCAATGATAAAGTAGATTCAGTTATTGGCTCACCTGCTTTGTTTTTAGAAACTTTAGTAGCCGAAGCTAAATGTACTGACTTACAAATCGCAGCTCAAAACTGCTACTGGGAAAATGCTGGTGCTTTTACTGGTGAAACTTCTCCAGCTGCATTAGCTGACTTAGGTGTACAATATGTTATTATTGGTCACTCAGAACGTCGCGATTACTTCCATGAAACAGATGAAGAAATCAATAAAAAAGCAAAAGCAATCTTTGCTAATGGTATGACTCCAATTCTATGCTGTGGTGAAAGCTTAGAAACATACGAAGCTGGCCAAACAGCTGCATGGATTGAAGGTCAAATCACTAAAGGTTTAGCTGATCTTTCTGCTGAACAAGTTGCAAGCATGGTTATTGCTTACGAACCAATCTGGGCTATCGGTACTGGTAAATCAGCTGATGCTAACATTGCAGATGAAATTTGTGGTGTTGTACGTAAGACAGTTGAAAAATTATACGGTGGCGAAGTTGCACAAAAAGTTCGTATTCAATACGGTGGTTCTGTAAAACCAGAAAACATTGCTGAATATATGGCTAAAGAAAATGTTGATGGTGCTTTAGTAGGTGGCGCAAGCTTACAACCAGATTCATTCTTAGCTTTATTGGAAGCTGTTAAATAATTACGCTTTCATTGAAAATTTTATTTGCAGTTTTCACAATTTTTAACTAAAATAATAAATGTAACTAAGGGGATATCCCCCTTAAGATAAAAACTCAAAGGAGAGACACAAACATGTCAATTATTACTGATGTTTACGCTCGCGAAGTCCTAGACTCACGTGGTAACCCAACAATCGAAGTAGAAGTTTATACTGAATCAGGTGCTTTCGGCCGTGGTATGGTTCCTTCAGGAGCTTCAACTGGTGAACACGAAGCTGTAGAATTACGCGATGGAGACAAAGGTCGTTACGGTGGTAAAGGTGTTCTTAAAGCTGTCGATAACGTAAACAACATTATTGCAGAAGCTATTATCGGTTATGATGTACGTGACCAAATGGCTATTGATAAAGCTATGATCGCTTTAGATGGCACACCAACTAAGAGCAAATTAGGAGCTAACGCTATTTTAGGTGTTTCTATTGCTGTTGCACGTGCTGCTGCAGATTACTTAGAAGTTCCTTTATACCACTACTTAGGTGGATTTAACACTAAAGTTTTACCAACTCCAATGATGAACATCATCAATGGTGGTTCTCACTCAGATGCGCCTATCGCATTCCAAGAATTCATGATCGTGCCTGCTGGTGCACCAACATTCAAAGAAGCTTTACGTTGGGGTACTGAAGTATTTCACGCATTGAAAAAAATCTTAGCTGACCGTGGTTTAGAAACATCTGTAGGTGACGAAGGTGGTTTCGCTCCTCGTTTCGAAGGTACAGAAGATGCTGTTGAAACTATTTTAGCTGCAATTAAAGCTGCTGGTTTAGAACCAGGTAAAGATGTATTCTTAGGTTTCGACTGTGCTTCATCAGAATTCTATTCAGATGGTATTTATGACTACACTAAATTTGAAGGCGAAGGTGCTGCAAAACGTACTGCTGCTGAACAAATTGACTACTTAGAAGAATTAGTTAACAAATACCCAATCATCACAATCGAAGACGGTATGGACGAAAACGACTGGGATGGATGGAAAGAATTAACTAAACGTCTTGGTGGTAAAGTACAATTAGTTGGTGACGACTTCTTCGTAACAAACACTTCTTACTTAGAACGTGGTATTAAAGAAGGCGCAGCTAACTCAATCTTAATTAAAGTTAACCAAATCGGTACTTTAACAGAAACTTTTGAAGCTATCGAAATGGCTAAAGAAGCTGGCTACACTGCAGTTGTATCTCACCGTTCTGGTGAAACAGAAGATTCAACAATCTCTGATATCGCTGTTGCTACAAACGCTGGCCAAATCAAGACTGGTTCATTATCACGTACTGACCGTATTGCTAAATACAACCAATTATTACGTATTGAAGACCAACTTGGTGAAGTTGCCGAATACAAAGGATTAAAATCATTCTACAACTTAAAAAAATAATAACTAACTAGTAGTTTTAACTCTCTTCTATATTTATAGGAGAGAGTTTTTTTGTATTTATTGCTCTCATAATGGCGGAATCTTTAAATTATCTCTGAAGTCTACTAGCAATTTATTGCTATCTGTGGTAAAGTAGAGTAGTCTAGTTATGTGTATAAAGGAGGCTAGGTTATGTACGATATTATTTTAGGAATAGTTATAGTTATTTCAGTTATCTTAATTTTTACAATTATGATGCAACCAAGTAAACAAAATAGTGCAGCCAGTGCTTTTTCTGGTGGTGCCGATCAATTGTTTGGTAAACAAAAAGCGCGAGGGTTCGAGGCAGTAATGCAACGTACAACGGCTATTTTGGGTGCGGTTTGGATTATTTTATTGTTCGTATTGTCTTATCTATCATCAAAATAAGCGATTAACAGTAAGGTGTAAATCACTTTACTGTTTTTTTGTCTAATCAAATGATTATTGTCATTTGATTTAGTAAAATAGGGGCTTAGAGTTGTAGAATAATCAGCAAAATATGATAGAATGGAATTGAGGTGATTACTGTGGCTAAAAAAATAACTTTACCCGAACCACTTTTTGAATATCGTGGGAAAAAAGGAGTAATCTTGTTACATGCTTATACTGGCAGTTCTGCCGATGTTCGTATGATTGGTCGCGCATTAGAACAAGCTGGTTATTCCATTTATTTACCGATATTTTCCGGGCATGCAACGCTAAATCCTTGTGATATTTTATTTCAGACACCTAGACAATGGCAAGCAGATGTAGAAGCGGCGATTAGCTTTATGCAGAATCAAGGAATAACGAACATTGCAATTTTTGGTCTATCATTAGGTGGCGTATATGCGTTAAACACTTTGACCGAAAATCATCCGGCGATTATTGCAGGGGGGGCTTTTTGTTCGCCAGTATTTTTAAATGAAAGTCAAATTGTACCTAATTTTATTGCTTATAGCCAAAAAACGTTGTCTTATTCATCATTTTCAAGTGAAGAACAAGTACAAATAATGACTTCCATCCATGAATTATTGCCAAAGCAGTTACAAGCAATTCAGCAATATGGAAGAGAAGTAGGTGCGCGCTTAAATGAGGTAAAGGTACCTGTATTTTTGGCCCAGGGCGCAAAAGATGAAATGATTCCAGCTAAAAGCGTTTATGAAACCGCCCAAGCTTTGAGTCAAACTGAGCTTACTTTACAATGGTATGCACAAAGCGGACATGTGATTACAGTAGATAAACAAAGAAAAGAATTAATCAATGATCTTTTGCACTTTTTAGGCAAATTATCATGGAATGAGGACTAAATGAGAGAAACAATACAAACAAAAATAATAGATGAATTAACTACAAGTAAAAAGCAAAGTTTTTCGGTTGATGAATTAGCCCAACGACTAGGTTTAGCTAAAAGTCAAGATTTTAAGTTACTAGTTCAAGCCTTGGCTCAATTGGAACGCGATCAAAAAATTACTTTTAATCGAAAAGGCAAAATTCGTTTAGCAAATCAACCTGTTTTAATCGAAGGCACTTTTCGAGCCAATGAGCGTGGTTTTGGCTTTGTGACTATTGATGAACACGAAGACGATGTTTATATCGCTAAAGAGGATACCGGTTATGCCATGGATGGTGACACGGTACTGATTGATATTTTACGGCCTGCTGATTATGTTATGGAAAAGACAGCTGAAGGTAGAGTCGTTGAAATTAAAAAACATGCGATTAAGCAGGTGGTTGGCGAGTTTATCGCTTTTAGTGATGAAGAAGTTGCTGCCAATGATTTATATGGGAAGGTAGTCGTAAAAGATAAAAAATTATCTCAATATACTGTATTGATTGCCGCTCAAGGAATTAAGCCTGTAGATGGACAAATTGTTTTAGTGGAATTAACGCATTATCCTGAGAAAGGTTACGCTTATAGTTTAGAAGGGCTAGTTGTTAAAACGTTAGGGCACAAAAATGATCCAGGCGTAGATATTTTATCGATAGTAATTGCCAATGGGATTCCAACTGCTTTTCCTGATGAGGTATTGCAACAAGCTGAAAAGGTACCAAGTGAAATCAATCCAGCTGATTTTCCTCAGCGACGCGATTTAAGAGATGAAATCATTGTGACAATTGATGGCGAAGATGCCAAAGATTTAGACGATGCTGTAATGGTTAAACGACTATCTAATGGTAATTTTAAATTGGGTGTTCACATTGCTGATGTATCTTATTATGTGACACAAGACAGCCCACTTGATCAAGAAGCCTTTGAACGTGGGACAAGTGTTTATTTGACTGATCGCGTGATTCCTATGCTACCACATCGTCTGTCTAATGGCATATGTTCTTTAAATCCCAAGGTTCCAAGATTAGCAATGAGTTGTGAAATGGAAATTGATCATTATGGACAAGTAATTGATTATGAAATTTTTGAAAGTATAATCCAAACGACCGAGCGAATGACTTATACTGCGGTGAATAAAATCTTAATGGATGATGATGAACAAACAAAACAAACTTACCAACAATTAATTCCAATGTTTGAGGATATGGCTAGCCTGCATGAAATATTAGAACGGATGCGCCTAAAACGAGGAGCGGTTAGTTTTGAAGATCATGAGGCCAAAGTCGTTGTTGATGAAAAAGGGCGCCCACTAGACGTTGTTTTACGAACACGAGGGATAGGGGAACGTTTAATTGAATCATTTATGTTAGTGGCTAATGAAACAGTTGCTACTCATTTTCATCAATTACATTTGCCATTTATTTATCGGATACATGAAGATCCAAAAGAAGAAAAATTAGAACGTTTCTTTAATTTTGTGACTGCTTTAGGAATTTTGCCTAAAGTTACTAATGGTTCAATGTTACCTAAGGATTTACAGACATTGATGGATGAAGTGGCAGATTTACCCGAGGCACTAGTTATTAATATGATGTTATTAAGGAGTATGCAACAAGCGAAATATTCTCCAGAAAATGCTGGACACTATGGTTTAGCAGCTCCTTATTATACACATTTTACTTCACCGATTAGACGCTATCCAGATTTGATTGTCCATCGTTTGATTCGTAGTTATTTACACGATTATTCTGCAGATAATCAAGCAAAGTGGGCAGAAAAATTGCCTGAAATTGCCCAGCACAGTTCACAAATGGAACGTCGGGCTATCGAAGCTGAACGCCAAGTCGATGCTATGAAAAAAGCTGAATATATGCAACAACATCTAGAAGAAGAGTTTGATGGCGTAATTAGTTCGGTAGTTAAGTTTGGCTTTTTTGTTGAACTGCCAAATACGGTAGAAGGATTAATCCACATTCAAAGCTTAGAAGATGATTATTATCACTTTGTTGAATCACATCTAGCTTTAGTAGGTGAACGAACTGGTCGAGTATTAAAAATTGGTCAAAGAGTTCGTATTCGTGTAATCCAAGCAAATCCTGAAACAAGAGAAGTAGATTTTGCCTTGGTATCTGCTGAAGAGGTTGCTTTACCTAACGTTAAGCCCCATTCTAAGAAAGTTAGTCGTCGACAAAAACAACAACAGCCTAAAAATTCTAAAACTAAGCAGCCAAAAACTAAACAATCTAAAAAATCCTCAAAGAAAAAAGGACGTAAACAGCCTTTTTATCGAGAAGTAGTTAAGAAAAAGAAGAAAAAGAAAAAATAAAACTAGAGGTGAGATAATATGCCTAAGGGTGAAGGAAAATTAATTGCCCAAAATAAAAAAGCGCGTCATGATTATCATATTCTGGATACTTTTGAAGCGGGAATAGTTTTGCAAGGAACCGAGATTAAGTCTATTCGTAATAGTCGGATTAATTTAAAAGATGGTTTTGTGCGTGTTAGAAAAGCTGAGGCGTATTTGCATAATGTGCATATTAGTCCGTATGAACAAGGCAATATTTTCAATCATGATCCGTTAAGAACAAGAAAATTATTATTGCATAAACGGCAAATATTGCAACTTGAACAAGAAAGCAAGAATCCAGGGATTACGATCGTACCTTTAAAAGTCTATATAAAAGATGGGTATGCAAAGGTTTTAATTGGCTTAGCGAAAGGTAAAAAAGACTATGACAAACGTGAGAGTCTAAAGCGTAAAGATCAAGAACGACAAATTCGCCGAATTGTCAAAAACATAAGATAATAAAAAATGCTACAAGCGTATCATTGAACAAAAAAGATTCCGTTTCCATTATTGATATGAAGCTATTTACTATTTTTACTTCATTATGTAAGATAGTAATTGATAGAAAAAAATTATGGAAATAGTATTTTCAATTTAAATATTCAATGAATAAACCGATATTTTTTATGAAAATACTTTGAAATTTCTTTTTGGTGGTGGTACGATACAATTGTCATTACTATTACTTTTGTAAGCAAACATGACATCTTTTAAAGAAGTGAGGTGAGCACATGGAAGAACAATCACTTCTGTTTCATATCGGTCCGATTTGGTTTGATGGGACGGTTGCGATGATGACGATTTTAACTTGTATTATTATTTTCGCACTTGTTTTTGTCTGTACGCGTAATCTTCAAATGAAGCCAACCGGGAAACAGAATTTTATTGAATGGGTAATTGATTTCGTTCGTGGCGTAGTTGCTGATCAACTCCCAAGTAAAGAAGTAGGAAATTTCCATCTTCTTGGTTTTACATTGTTCTTGTTTGTTTTCATAGCTAATGAAATCGGGCTTGTTACCAAAATTGTTTTATCTGAAAATGAACTAACATTATGGAAAAGTCCGACTGCCAGTCCTTTGGTTACATTGAGTTTGGCATTAATGGCCATCTTGTTAACACACTATTTTGGTGTAAAACGTTTGGGCTTTAGTGGTTATTTTGTAAATTCTTACTTACAACCGGTATGGTTTTTATTACCGATTAAGATTATCGAAGAATTTACAAACGTAATTACTTTAGGCTTACGTCTATACGGAAATATCTTCGCAGGTGAAGTATTATTAACGTTAATTGCTTCAATCTTGAAGAATTTTGGTTGGATAACTTTACCATTAGTTATTCCAATTGAAATGACTTGGATTGCCTTTTCATTATTTATCGGTGCAATTCAAGCCTATGTATTTGTTACATTGACAATGGTATTTTTAAATCACAAAATTGAAGCCGAACATTAATCGGTAAGCTTAGGAGGAAAAAAATTATGAATTTTATCGCAGCAGGTTTAGCAATCGTCGGAGCAGCAATCGGTGCAGGTTTAGGTAACGGACAAGTTATTTCTAAAACTATCGAATCAATGGCTCGCCAACCTGAAATGGCTGGTCAATTACGTTCAACAATGTTTATTGGGGTAGCCTTAATCGAAGCTGTGCCAATCTTAGGTGTGGTTATTGCTTTATTATTAGTTCTTCAATAAGCTTTTCTCGTAAATCCACTTCAATGGAAGCAGATGATACCGTCTGCTTTTCTATTTGAACGAATCATGTAGATGGCAAAAACGAGAGCAAAGGAGATTGAAGAATATGCCAGAAATTATATTTTTAGCTGCTGAACAACATAATAGTACTTTAGGAGACTTAATTGTTGTTACGCTATCATTTCTAATTTTGCTATTCTTATTGAAAAAATTTGCTTGGTCATCAGTTTCTGATATTATGAACAAACGTGCAAGTAAAATTGCCAATGATTTAGACAGCGCTGAGCAATCACGCGTAAAGGCCGCAGCTTTGGAGAAAGAACGTCAAGAAAAATTGATGAATTCTCGTGCTGAAGCAGCAGATATTATCAAGAATGCAAAAGATAGTGGAGAACAAAGCCGTCAAAATATTTTACGCGAAACACAAGCAGAAGTTTCTCGCTTAAAAGAGAAAGCACAAGCAGATATTTCTCAGGAACGTGAAAATACAATGAATGCCATCAAAGATGAAGTAGCTTTGTTGTCAGTTCAAATCGCGGAAAAAATTCTTTCAAAAGAAGTTTCTCCAGAAGTTCATGAAGCGTTAATCAATCAATATATTGAAGGTTTGAGCGCAAATCATGAAACTAAATAAATATGAAGTTGGCAAACGCTATGGTAAAGCCATTTTTGAATTGGCGGTCGAAAATGATTGCTTAGCGCAAACCCATCAAGAGTTATTACAACTAAAAGAAATCTATGCTGAATTACCAGAACTTGGACAATTATTAAGCGATGTTCGTTTAGAACCTCAACAAAAACAAGCAATTGTCTCATTACTTGCTCAAGATTGTTCAAAGCTTGTTAAGGATGCGATTAATGTAATTTATGATAATGCTCGAATGGCTGATTTTGCATATATTGTTGATGCGTTTTGTGCACTATACAATGAAAAATTAGCGATTCTAGATGGAACAATTACAAGCGCAGTTGCCTTAACGCCTGAACAAAAGGCTAGATTGGAAGAAAAAATACTCACAAAATTTGGTTACAAAACTGCTAAATTTGTTGAAAAAATCGATCCATCAATTATTGGTGGTGTGATTGTTGAAGCAAATCATCAGATTATTGATGGTAGTCTAAAAACAAAATTAGCGACATTGAAAGCAAGTTTAATATAAGTGTATTGTTAAAGAGGTGAATCGAATGGCCATCAAAGCAGAAGAAATTAGTACTTTGATTAAAGAACAAATTAAAAATTATCAAAATGAAATCTCTGTTGAAGAGGTGGGAACTGTTACCTATGTTGGTGACGGAATCGCTCGTGCACATGGTTTAGAAAATGCTATGAGCGGTGAGTTATTACAATTTTCAAATGGCTCTTTCGGTATGGCACAAAATTTAGAGTCTAACGATGTAGGTATTATTATCTTAGGAGATTTTGAAACCATTCGTGAAGGAGATAAAGTAAAACGTACTGGTCGTATTATGGAAGTGCCAGTTGGTGAAGCATTAATTGGTCGCGTAGTTAATCCATTAGGACAACCAATTGATGGCTTAGGACCTATCGAAACAACTAAAACACGCCCAGTTGAAGCGATGGCTCCTGGAGTTATGCAACGTAAGTCAGTGCATGAACCAATGCAAACAGGTTTAAAAGCGATTGACGCTTTAGTGCCAATCGGTCGTGGTCAACGGGAATTAGTTATCGGTGACCGTAAAACTGGGAAAACATCAATTGCTATCGATACAATTATTAACCAAAAAGGTCAAGATATGATTTGTATCTATGTGGCAATTGGTCAAAAAGACTCAACAGTTCGTGCCCAAGTAGAAACTTTACGTAAATATGGTGCATTAGATTATACCATCGTAGTTTCAGCAGGTTCTTCACAACCAGCACCATTATTATATATTGCACCTTATGCTGGAACTGCAATGGGTGAAGAATTTATGTATAACGGTAAACATGTGTTAATTGTTTTTGATGATTTATCTAAACAAGCTGTGGCTTACCGTGAATTATCATTATTACTTCGTCGTCCACCAGGTCGTGAAGCTTACCCAGGGGATGTTTTCTACTTACATTCACGTTTATTGGAACGTGCAGCTAAGTTAAGCGATGAACTAGGTGGTGGTTCAATGACTGCCTTACCATTTGTTGAAACACAAGCCGGAGATATCTCAGCTTATATTCCAACGAACGTAATTTCAATTACTGATGGACAAATTTTCTTAGAATCAGATTTATTCTATTCAGGAATTCGTCCTGCGGTAGCTGCTGGACTTTCCGTTTCACGTGTTGGGGGTTCTGCTCAAATTAAGGCGATGAAAAAAGTTGCCGGTACTTTACGTTTAGACCTTGCTAGTTATCGTGAATTAGAAGCATTTACGCAATTTGGTTCTGATTTGGATGCAGCAACGCAAGCGAAATTAAATCGTGGTCGTCGCACAGTAGAAATCTTAAAACAAAAACTACATGCACCACTACCTGTTGAAAAACAAGTTGTGATTTTATATGCCTTAACAAGAGGTTTCTTAGATTCAATTCCAGTAGAACATATCTTACACTTTGAAAGTGAATTATTTGAATATCTAGAAGCAACTCATAATGAGTTATTTGAAATTATTCGCACAACGAAAGATTTACCAGATGAAGATAAATTAAAAGCTGCAATTGGTGAATTTAGAGATAGTTATAAAGCTACTTTAGATGCCCAAAAATCTAAAAAAGATCGTATTTCTGAAGTAGTGAATTCTTAATAAAGAGGTGAAGTAGATGGGTGCGTCTTTAAATGAGATTAAGCAAAGAATTACATCTACCAAAAAAACTAGTCAAATCACCAAAGCTATGCACATGGTTTCAGCTTCTAAACTAACCAAATCAGAAGCTCACGCTAAGCAATTTCAAGTGTATGCTGAAAAAGTTCGTGAAGTCGTAACTCATTTAGCAGCACAACAATTACTAGCAATTGAGGGAACAAAAACAACTGGAGCAACTGATTATAATAGTATGTTAATTACCCGTCCAGTTAAAAAAACTGGCTATATTGTAATTACTTCTGATGGTGGATTAGTTGGTGGCTATAATAGTTCTATTTTAAAGCAAATGATGTCTATTTTTGAACAAGATCATCAAAGTGCTGATGATTATGTAGTCATCTCAATTGGGGCAACCGGTGCTGAGTTTTTCAAAGCCCGTGGTATCCAACTTGCTTATGAATTACGTAACTTATCTGATCAACCAAGTTTTGAAGAAGTCCGCAAAATTGTGCATATGGCGACTTCAATGTACCAAAATGAAGTATTCGATGAATTATATGTGTGTTATAACCACCATGTTAATTCATTGACTAGTCAATTCCGTGTAGAAAAAATGTTACCAATCTCAGATTTAGATCCTGGTGAAAAGAAAGAATATGAACAGGAGTATATATTTGAGCCGTCTAAAGATGATATCTTAAATCAACTTTTACCACAATACGCAGAAAGTTTAATTTATGGGGCGATTGTGGATGCGAAAACAGCTGAACACGCAGCCGGAATGACTGCGATGAAGACCGCAACTGATAATGCGAAAAAAATTATCGATGATTTAACGATTTCATATAACCGTGCACGGCAAGGGGCTATTACCCAAGAAATTACCGAAATTGTTGGTGGAGCGGCTGCTTTAGAATAATTTCGTGAATGAGTGGAGGAAAATAAATGAGTTCAGGCAAAATTGTTCAAGTCATTGGGCCCGTTGTTGACGTCGATTTTTCTTTAGATCAATCTTTACCAGATATCAATAATGCGCTTATTGTCTATAAAAATGATGAACAAAAAAGTAAAATCGTGCTTGAAGCTGCTTTAGAGCTAGGAGATGGCATTATTCGTACGATTGCAATGGAATCAACTGATGGATTGCAACGTGGAATGGAAGTTTTCGATACTGGTAAGCCAATTTCTGTACCAGTAGGGCGTGAAACATTAGGTCGTGTGTTTAATGTTTTAGGGGATACTATTGATACTCAAGAAGCTTTTCCAGCTGATGCTAATCGCGATGCTATTCATAAATCAGCTCCAGCTTTTGAAGAATTAAGTACAAGTACAGAGATTCTAGAAACAGGGATTAAAGTTATCGATTTATTAGCTCCTTATCTAAAAGGTGGTAAAGTCGGACTATTCGGTGGTGCCGGTGTAGGTAAAACCGTGTTAATTCAAGAATTAATCCATAATATTGCCCAAGAACATGGTGGTATTTCAGTATTTACTGGTGTAGGGGAACGTACACGTGAAGGTAACGACTTGTATCATGAAATGCGTGATTCAGGTGTTATCGAAAAAACAGCCATGGTGTTTGGTCAAATGAACGAACCACCTGGAGCACGTATGCGTGTAGCTTTAACTGGTTTAACTATTGCAGAATATTTCCGTGATGTTGAAGGACAAGATGTGTTGCTATTTATCGATAATATCTTCCGTTTTACTCAAGCCGGTTCAGAAGTTTCAGCCTTACTTGGTCGTATGCCTTCTGCGGTAGGTTATCAACCAACCTTAGCAACTGAAATGGGTCAATTACAAGAACGGATCACTTCAACGAAAAAAGGTTCTATCACTTCAATCCAAGCGATCTATGTGCCAGCGGATGACTATACTGACCCAGCGCCAGCTACAGCTTTTGCTCACTTAGATGCTACAACCAACTTGGAACGTAAATTGACTGAACAAGGGATTTATCCAGCGGTAGACCCACTTGCTTCAAGTTCAAGTGCCTTATCTCCAGAAATTGTTGGTGAAGAACACTATGAAGTAGCTAGTGAAGTACAACATGTTTTACAACGTTATCGTGAATTACAAGATATCATTGCTATTTTGGGTATGGATGAATTATCTGATGATGAAAAAGTGTTAGTAGCACGTGCTCGTCGTATTCAATTCTTCTTATCACAAAACTTCCACGTTGCTGAACAATTTACTGGACAACCTGGTTCTTATGTGCCAGTTGCTGAAACAATTAAAGGTTTCAAAGAAATTCTTGAAGGTAAATATGATCATCTACCTGAAGAAGCCTTCCGTAGTGTTGGACGTATCGAGGATGTTGTCGAAAAAGCTAAGACATTAGGATACTAGAAAGAGGTGTCCTATGGAAAATCATTTAACAGTAAACGTTGTTACGCCAAATGGTGTTGTTTATGACCATCATGCTGTAATCGTTGTGGCTAAAACACCAGCGGGTGAGATTGGAATTTTAGCCAATCACGCACCAATCATTGTTCCTTTGATTATTGATGAAGTTCGTGTAAAAAGAACGGATTCTGATACGCATGTCGATTGGATTGCGGTAAATGGAGGAATTATGGAGGTACGCGATAATGTTGTAACGATTTTGGCTGATAGTGCTGAACGTGAGCGTGACATTGATGTACCTAGAGCGCAACGTGCAAAACAACGCGCAGAACGAATGATTCAAGAAGCCAAAGAAATGAAAGATATTGATGGTTTAAAACGAGCTGAAGTTATGCTTCACCGTGCATTGAATCGGATTAAAGTTTCTCAACATCAATAATTATTTAAATGGGGCTATACCTAATGTGGATAGCCTCATTTTTAAGGCTCTTTATCAAATTGAACTGATGAGTTTTACAAAAGGAATGAGCAGAGATAGACAGCTGTTTGCTATCTCTGCTCTTTTTGTTATTTTGATTCAATTAAATCATTCATCAGAAACAGTCTTAATTTTAGGAAAGTGACTGGCAATCAATTGCATATAACTTGCATTCATATCTGAAACTAAAAATTGTACATCTTCCTTATTTTGGGCGTTTTGAAAATAGTTTTTCAAATAATATAATTTACGAGTAGGTAAAACATCCAACAGTTTTTCTGTTTCGCCATCTACATAAATAAAACTCATTTTATCTTTTAAAGAAGTATGTGAGCGAAATTCATCTACGAGTAAAACTTTCGGTAAGTATAACTGTTTTGCTTTAGGCAACTGCGGTTTAAATGAGCGTAAGACACGAATAACCGTAGAAATAGAAACCTGACATTG
>DYWZ01000077.1 GCA_020742395.1 Enterococcus columbae | reverse complement strand
AAATTGAATGGTTGCTGTTTGATAGTGGTAAATCAGTTCGTTCTATATCCATAGAATCTGGCGTACCTTTAACTACCGTCAGTGACCTCGCCAATAAGCGCTCTAGTATAGATAATATGAGATTCTTAAATGCTGCGAAATTAAATAAATTAGCTGAAAAAACCATTGATACTACTACATCGAGTAAGGAATAAAATAAGAAAAGCCACATTTTAACGAGGCTTTTCTTATTTTTTGTTGACTATATCGGTTTACCGATATATAATGATCATGTAAACAATTTTAATTAAATTTAGGAGTTGAAAACATGAAATTATTAAACCCAAAAACTATTATAGCTATTGGAACATTTGCTGCCACACTTGCTCTTGCTGGATCTGTTGACGCTGCATCAACTAACGTCATGTATCGCCTTTACAATCCTAATAATCATGAACATTTCTACACCTCTAGCAAAAAAGAACGCGATCACCTGGTAAAGATTAAGTGGGGTAATTATGAAGGCCCCGCTTGGGAAGCACCGACTAGCGGTGGCCATCTTGTCTATCGCTTATACAATAAAGGCCTTCGTGATCACCATTACACAGCTAGTTGGAAAGAAGTACAATGGTTGACCAAAAATTACGGTTGGACTTATGAAGGGCCTGCATGGCGTTCTGCCGAAAAAAATAATAAACCGATCTACCGCCTTTTCCTTCCTGGTGTAAAATCTGGTTCACACCATTACACAGCCAGTTGGAAAGAAGTACAATGGTTAACCAAAGACTACGGTTGGAAATACGAAGGAATCGGTTGGTATGGAGCTGACACCTCTAAACCCAAAGTGAATAAATCAGCTTTAGAAGCTCTTTATACGAGCGTTAAAGGAACGAAAAAAGGTGACTATACCGACAATACCTGGAACGCATTCCAAACCGCTTTAAACAATGCTAACAAAGTGTTAAATGACTCAAAAGTGACTCAAAAACAAGTGGATAGTGCAAAAAACACATTAGATTCTGCTTACAAGGGATTAAAGAAAAAACCAGCTCCTACTGTGAACAAAACGGAATTACAAGCCTTGTACAACCAAGTAAAATCAACTGCTAAAGGAGATTTTACAGAAGAATCTTGGAAAAATTTTCAGACTGCTTTATCCAATACTAGAAAAGTACTAGACGATTCTAAATCTTCTCAAACACAAGTTAACAACGCTAAAAATAGCCTTGATTCAGCGTTTAAAGGGTTGCAACACAAACCTAAACCTTCAGAATATGCGGTAACCGTCCGTCATATGAATCGACAAACTGGAACGCTGCTAAAAGAAGAACATGTCTCAGTAAAAGCTGGTACAAGTTACACTGCAAAAGCTAGAACCGACTTGACTAACTTTGAAGCACCACAGTACCAAGTAAATGGGAATGAAACACAAACACAAACGATTAACACAAATACCACATTTACTTTTTACTATGACGAAGTCTTTCTAGTTGAAGTGAAAGCTCGTCCAAATAAAGTGTCAGATACTGATCCGAATATCCAAGAACTCTATAATTATAGTAAGAGTTATCCCGTCGTTTATGGACAAAGCATCACAATTGAAGCACCTACGTTCACTAATTTTGTTCTTGACCCTAGAGAAAGCTCTAGCAACACTGTGACTTTAAACAACGTTACAAGCAACCAAGGAATCAATTTTGCCTATACTCATCAATACAAAGTCACTGTGAACCATATAAACGTTGACACCGACGCTGTTTTATCTACTGAAACCCAAACGGTTTACGAGGGAGACAATTTCTCAACTCCTTGGAAAAATATGACCGATCAAAACTACTTCTTGTGTAGAAATGACGATTCATCTGTTGCCGTTGATAAAAATGGACAACGTATAATTAATAATGTTGATCAAAATCGAACAATCACTTTCAAATACAAAAATATCTCATTAAGTGATTTAAACAATTATGTGCGTCAAAAAGAACTTGCTTGGTTAAATAGCTACCGTCAACAAAACGGTGTTGCCCCAATGCAGTTCAATGATATTGTTCAACAAGCTGCAGACATTCGTGCAAAAGAATTACAAGTAAGCTTCAGTCATTATCGCCCTGGTGGTGGTACTTTCCAAGATCTCTTAGAAAGTTTAGGTTGCTATGGCGGTAAAGGAGAAAATATCAATAGTTTCTACCTTTACGTTGACGATATCCTTTCAGATACGGGAGCAGTGAATGCCATGATTATGTGGAAAGACAGCCCTGCTCATAACGCAAACTTGCTTTACAACAATCAAAGCATCGTTGGTTTATCCCATGCTTATGAAGTTTCTGCAGACGGATCACTTTCTTCAGACAACGTATTTATTAGTGCCAATCCAATTTTCAAATAGAAAAACAAGGCTGAAAATCAGCCTTGTTTTTTTGCTTAATTAAACTTAAGAACCACATAACTAAAAGTAGCTAACACAAGTAATAGTAAGCTGACCACTAAAGTTGTTACTAAATGTGTAGAACCTGTTTTAGGAACAATAACTTGTGGCAAGTTAGGATCAACACCAATTGTCACAACGTTTGTTTTATTAAAAATATTATCTACTGCTACTACGGCTTGGTTATCAATATTTTTTTCTGATTGTAGTGGGGTTTTAGCTGTAAATATCAGTTGGATTTCTCGTCCGTCTAAAAGATTGTTACTTAAGAAATCAGCGGAAGCTTCCCACTTCAGTGTTCTTGAATTGCTATCATAGGTTAGTGTGCCTTCAGAAGTAATATCTTTACCTGTACTCTTATCGATTACTTGCGCAGAGCCTTCTTTATACGTCAAACGATCTTCAATCGGATCTTGAATACTAAATTGTTTGTAATGATCTGACGCAGCGTCTACGCCTTTTGTGTGCCATTTTTGTATGACTAGATATTGTACTTCAGATCCTGCATTTAAAGGAGCTGTCGGTGTACCCTTCTTACCGTCATTTCGTCCGTTTACGTCTTTTCCACCTTGTTGCACTTCTTTCACTGGAATTTTAGGGAAATAAACGGTAATGATATTTGTATCCTTTTCTACTTTATTAATGATCGACGTTCCCTGATTTTTAGCCACACTATTTTGATTGGCCAATTCATTGACTTTTACATTGATCACCAATTCGTAAGTTTCGCCGCTATACTTCATTCGATTTTTTAATGTATCAGCATTCGCTACATATTTTACCTGGTGTTTTGTTTTGTCATAAGTTACTTCACCAGAGATATCGAACTTTTTATTTGAATCACATTCTACATGTGCATCGATATAATCTACCTCTTTTGGTAAATTATCAATTAATTCAAATCGATCATAAACTTCTAGTAAGTCCACTCCCAATCGATTCACCTTCTGTTTGATTCGATATTGAATCGTGTCTCCTACTTGTAACATCTTTTCATTTACATTGTTTCCATCTTTATCAATCCCTGTTTTTTCAGGTTGATCAGGAACAACACTAAAAAGAGTTGCAGATGATAAACTTGACCATGTAGCAAAATTTCCACCTACAACAAATAAAGGATTCGATCCTTTTATTCGGAAAGATACTGTCGCTTGATTGAACTTTTCACTTCCTAATTCATCATAATGATCATTCCAATAAAGCCCTTTATCAAATGGAGCCTTGTTATTTCCGCCAACTACAGTCAAATTATTGTAATAGGATTTCTGTTCAGTTAACACGGTATCTTTCGTTACATACCAATCAGAATTATTCATACCATGATAGTAAGCGTATTCCCCTCTTTGAGTATTATTTGAATTTTTCGCAATTGGATTTAAAGAATTAAAGCTAATAAACGTATCTCCATCAAATATTACTGGTGAACCGTCATCATGTGTAACTACTAGTTGTACGTTCATTTGTGAAGCATGATAATGAAACCCACTATATAGATTATCTGAGATATAGAATAGTAGTCTTTTTTTACTTTTACTAATTGAACTATTCGCATTATTAAACGCTGCTTTATAAGGATTACCTAAAGTGGCAAAAGGAAATTCATCAGATAACAGTTTAATATCAGAAAAAACAAGCTTTACATTAACCTTTTCTCCTTTATATGTTGCAATTTTTCCGTAATCTGCTTCAATTCGAGTTTTTGAGGTCACATTATCAATAATTAATGAAGTTTGTCCATAATTCTTTTGAAAAGAAGGATAACGCGTGTTTAGAGCAACATTATTATCAGTTAAATAGTTGATATTACCCCAAGCACTGCCCTGATTTGCTGCTAAATGCTTTTTCTGAACAGATCCTGAATCATAGACTTTGATTGTTGTGTTAGCATTAGGTACATCTTTTGGAATAATAAAATTATTCTTTACGTTCTGGATTGGATTTGACGGATCAACAATAACTTTTTCAGCAAAGACATTGGTTGTTTTTAATCCAAACAATGTACCTAACATCATCATTATGGGAAAAACATATTTTAACCGTCTTGTCCACGAGTGTTTAAAATTCATTCCTTCATCCCCTCTTTTTTATAAATGACTAGTGAAATTCCGACAACAACGATCAAATTGATCGTTGTAAATAATGGATTCCTAACGAGCTTTTCCATAATATCTAGCGGCATAGAAGCAGCTGGTATGTTTAAAATTCTCATTAGGTATGGTTGGTAACTTGGTAAAATAGATAATTGAGAAAATAATAAACCGCAGTACAAAAAGACTGCGGTTAAACAAGAAAGATTGAATAATAATAATTTGATCCATTTCATCTTATTTCTTCCTTAATCCCTAGAAAACAAGTGAGTAACAAAATCCCAACAATGTTCAAAGAAATTTTTCTTTACGCCAGTAGAAACGATTTTTTTCACTTCTTCTTTAGGTTGCGAAGCTTCTGATTTAGGATAGATCCACACATCCTTTAGGAATTCACCGTTTTTATCAGAAACAGGTGTTAATAGAAAAATATCCTCGCTATTAGAAATGTTTTCAGGACTTGATTCATTGACAATATAATAAGCTTGTTTCTGATTTGCCGTACTTCTACCGAGAATTCAAAGACACCTGTTTGTTGATCAATTGTCTTTGTTTCTCCATTAGAAACTAGCTTCAATTGATCACTAG
>DYWZ01000076.1 GCA_020742395.1 Enterococcus columbae | reverse complement strand
ATCTTAGGAGACATTCCTGTTGAAATGCTTCTCTAGGACGTTGATAGTTCAAGATTTTCCGTGGTAGCTCATTCATGATATCCGCAATTGACTCTAGTGTCCTTCTATTTATAGAATCTATACTTTCACCTTTAGCTAGGAATCTCCTAATGATACCGTGTGGTTTTCGTTTGTGCCACGTTCGGAGGAAGCGTAGGGATGTGTGTAGTAAACTTTCGTTTTTCCATTTAAGACAGTGGCTAAATTAGCAAATTCAGAACCGTTGTCAGCGGTGATAGATTGAAAGATGTTTTCACCGTATTCGCTGATTGTCTGATTGATTGCGTAAGTGACAGAATCCGTGTCCTTTTTTCACTATGATTATTTTATGTCAAAAATGTCCAACTTGATTATAAAACTCACCAATATATTACTTTTAATAAAAATTTAATATAGGGAAAACAAAAATAAATAACTGTGGTTTTTTGTTTGTTGATAAGTGAACATACTAGATAAGAAGAAAGTAAAAAAACAATGGTGATTATTTGACATTTTTTATACAAATAAACCGCATATATTAAAAAAAGGCAAGCTTTTCAGCAAGGATTTACCTTTTCAACTTTCTAAATTTTTGCTATACTAACGATTGTAAAATTTGAATAGAGAAAAATGGTTGAGCATGTGCTTCAAGGATTGCGTTCTTCAAGGGGTGAGAAGGACTTGTTTCTTGTTAGTCATGTTCATTTTTTTTACGGAAGGATGTGAGTCAGATGCAAGAGGCACTTGAGAAAATTCAGCAAGCAGAACAACATAATCAAGAGTTATTGGCTTTAACTAAGCGAAAAATTCATGATTATGAACAACAACAACAAGCAACGCTTAGTCGTTTGCAAAAAGAATATAAAGCTGAAGTTGCTACATTTATTCAAGAAAAAGAACTTGAAGAGTCGACAAAATTAAATACTTGTAAAGAAAAGTTAGCAGCTGAAGTGATGACTATGAAACAGCATCTTGCTGAAAGTTATGAAAAAAATGCTCAAGCAGCGATTGCACAGGTGATTGAGAAGGTGTTGAAGACCTATGGCAGTCACTAAAATGAAAAAACTAACGATAATCGCACCGAAAAATCATCAAGCGAGTTTGCTTAAGACGATTCAAGGGCTCCAACAATTACAAATCAGAGATGTATTTGTGCAAAGTGTTTCTAATGAATGGGTCAAAACCTATTTTAAAGAAATTAAACCGGTTGATTATCAAAATGAAATGACTACAAATCAACAGCTGGTTAGCAAAATCAATGAAGCGATTCAATTCATCTTACATTATGGTAATTTAAAGCAGCCTAAAAATGTCTTGAAACGTCAAAATCTATCCCTATCTGAATTAGAGGGGCTACATGAGCATTTTGATTTAGTAGGTGAATTAGCCAATATTCAAGAGCTACAAGAAAAATGGCAGACCAACGAACAAAGCTTACGCAAGCTCAATGAAAAAGGGCAGGACTTATTCGCTTGGCAAAAGTTGGATATTATTCCAAATCAGTTTGCCTCTAAGCAGGTTCGATTGCAATTAGCAACGGTGGCTAGTGAGAATTGGTTAGCCTTCGAGCAAGCAAGTCAACAATTGCCAGAATTATATCTTGAGCTGATTTATGATGATACCAAAGAAGCCCACTTTGCAATGGTTTATTTAGAAAGTCTAGCTGAACAAGTGAAACATTTCGCTAGTCAGTTTAGCGCAGTGGAAGTGCATTTAGCAATTGAGCAAACACCAAGTCAGGCAATCAAGCAAATTGACCAGCAAGTGAAGGATTTGGTTCAACAGCAAAAGGAACTGGCACTTGAAATTGGTCAAAAGCGTCAGCTAATCGCTCAATTACAGCTTTCAGAAGAATACTTATTGGCCAAAATTGAACGCTATCAAGCGCTTAGTCAATTTGTTCAAACAGAGCATTTATTTGTTTTACAAGGCTGGGTTGGGCAGACGGATTGTCAAGAATTAACCCAAGCGCTACAAAGCAGTGTCCCTTATGAAGAAGTGTATCTTTCTTTTGAAGAGCCAACTGCTGCAGAAATTCAAGAAGAAGTACCGACGAAATTAAACAATCATCCAATTGTTCGTCCATTTGAAATGCTGATTGAAATGTATAGCTTACCAAAATATGATGAAATTGATCCAACCCCTTGGATGTTTCCGTTTTTCTTGGTCTTTTTCGGCATGATGGTAGCAGATATTGGTTATGGCGTGTTAATGCTGGTGGCCACCACGGTTGCTTTACATACGCAGGTCTTTAAAAAAGGAACGGAGCGCTTCTTACGCTTTTTCCAAGTGGTGAGTATCCCAACGATTCTCTGGGGCTTTATCTACAATTCTTGCTTTGGTGAAAGCCTACCTTATAAACCGTTGCTATCGACTCAAGAGGATGTAATCCAAATTCTCTTATTAACCGTTAGCTTTGGTTTTATCCAAATCATGGTTGGTCTTGCTTTAGCCGGCTATCAAAATGTCAAACGCAAAGATTATTTAGGCGCCATTACGAATGGCTTTGCCTGGCAAGCGATTTTGGTTGGTTTAGCGATCTACGCTGCAGGAACCTTTTTAAATCTAGGGACTTTAGTCGGACAATTAGGAATTGTCATTGCTTTAATTGGCGTGGCTTCAATTATCTTTATTCCGACCTTTACGAATAAATCAAAGGTATTAGGCTTTGTCGGTGGTTTATATCAACTATATGGCATCAGTAGTTACATCGGTGATTTGGTCAGCTATACCCGTTTGATGGCCTTAGGAATTTCCGGTGGGGCGATTGCAGCGGCTTTTAACTTAATTGTTGGTTTTATGCCACCTGTTTTCCGCTTTACCATTGGTTTAGTTTTATTGGTTGCTTTACATGCATTAAATATTTTCCTATCTTTATTAGGTGCTTATGTGCATGGGGCACGTTTACAATATGTTGAATTTTTCGGTAAATTCTACGAAGGCGGCGGAAAAGTCTTTCAACCGCTAAAATCTGCTGAAAAGCATGTAAATATTCGTTGGAAAAAACAGAATAATGGAGGAAATGAATCATGAAAGAATTCTTTATGACAAACGGAGGATTAATTTGCGCTGTGTTCGGCATGGCCATTGCAACAATTTTTTCAGGAATTGGGTCAGCTAAAGGGGTTGGCTTCACTGGTGAGGCAGCCGCTGCTTTAACCACTTCACAACCAGAAAAATTCGGTCAATCTTTAGTGCTACAATTATTACCAGGTACCCAAGGGTTATATGGTTTCGTTATTGCAGTAATGATTTTCTTACAAGTAAGTGCGGATATGCCTTTAGCTAAAGGGATTGCTTTATTAGCAGCTTCATTACCAGTAGCTTTTGCTGGTCTTGGTTCAGGGATTGCTCAAGGGAAAGTAGCCGCTGCTAGTATTCAAATCCTAGCGAAAAAACCTGAACATATGATTAAAGGGGTTATCTATGCCGCAATGGTTGAAACCTATGCCATTTTAGGTTTCGTTATCTCAATTATGATCTTAACTAAGAGCTAATCGTCAATAAGGGGGCAATGGCATGAGTGCTATCGATAAGATTATTGCCAAAATTGACGAACAAGCAGCCTTAGAGCTTCAAAATTATGAAAATACTGAATTGGCCCAAATCAATCAGTCTTATGAGCAACAGCTTGCCCAATTAGAGCAAGATAAGGCCCGTCAATTGGCAAAACAAACCGAAACAATCGAAAAAAAATATAAACAATTGCATAATCGCCAAGAAGTTGAAGCGCGCCAAGCAGTTCTAAATGAAAAGCAATACTATCTTGAAAAGCTTTTCGTTGCCGCCAGCAATCAGATGAGTCAATGGTCTAAAGCAGAGATGACTCAATTTGCAAGTGATGCCTTAGCGACACTTTCTTTAAGTGGTAAGGTGCAATTCATTCCTGGTGAATTATCTAAAGCGGCCTTAGATCAAGAGTGGCTAGCAAAAATGAATCAACAATTACCTTTTGAATTAGTTTATAGTTCTAAGACAATAGTGAATCAAGCTGGTTTTATCGTTGATGATCAAGGGGTCCAATATAATTTTATTTTTGAAAACCTAATTAAAGATATACAAGCGAGCATGAGTTTTGAATTAGCGAATCGTTTGTTTGGATAGGAGGATACAATGAAAAAACCAACCTATCATGAAGTGAATCCACTCGTACGGATACGCGAATTAAGCTTGCTTTCATCAGAAACCTTTCAGCGTTTAATTCAAGCGAGTGATTTAGACCAGGTCGCCCAAATCTTACAAAATACAGTCTATCAAAATTATTTAGAAGAAGATTTTGCCTATCACTTTGAGCAAAATTTAAATCATGAATTAGAAGAGACGATACGAGATTTGATTGACTTGGCACCTGAAAAAGAAGTGATTTGGATTTACACCATGCGTTATACCTTTCATAATTTAAAGGTATTGACCAAAGCCGAGGTGCTGGGTAGGGATTATGACTATCTTTGCATTAATGATGGTTTTTTTGAGATAGATACCTTAAAAAGTGCGATTCGTACAGGCATCTCTCAATTACCTGAAACACTAATGGCAAGCATCAATGAAGCCAGAGAATATCTCAATGAATCAACAGTCATTCAAGGAATTGATGTAATCTATGACCGTGCCTTTTTACGAATGCAACGTGAAATTGGTGAACGTTTAGGCTATCCGGAATTACTAGATGAAATCATTGGTTTTATTGATTTAACCAATATTGTTACAGCTGGACGAGGAATTATTCAAAAACGTAGCCAAGCCTTTATGACTGGGGTATTGTCTAGTGCAGGCAGTTTGGATAAACATGAGCTATTGCGTTTTTGTAAAGAAGACGAAGCGACCTATGTGCAGTATTTACTTTCTTCGCCTTATGGAGAATTACTCCAACCAGCCTTGGTGAATCAAACGATTAATTTCCATCTACTAGAAAAGATTAAAGACAACTATTTAACAGAGCACTTTGTTCGGGCGAATAGCTTAGCCTTTGGTCCAATCCCGCTTTTAGCCTATCTAAATGCCAAAGAAGTGGAAATTAAGAACTTACGTACAATCATTGTAGGCAAACGCAGTGGCTTTACGATAGAAGAAATTCAAGAAAGGATGCGATTAACTTATGACCTATAAAATTGGTGTTGTAGGCGATAAGGATTCCGTCCTACCCTTTAAATTATTTGGCTTTGACGTACGCTTTGCCACTCAAGCGATTGAAATACGCCGAGCGATTGAAGAAATGGCCAAAGCAGAATATGGCGTCATCTATGTCACTGAAGAATGCGCCAAAGAAGTACCCGAAACCATCCATCGTTATGATGACCAAATGACACCGGCAATCGTCTTAATCCCAAGCCACGCCGGCAGCCTTGGCATCGGCAAAAAAAACATCCAAGAACGCGTCGAAAAAGCTGTCGGCCAAAATATACTATAGTAAGGATGTGAGATGGATTGCTCAACTACAAGCAGCTAAGTTTTCCGTCTTGGCGAAAAAGTCCAAAAGGAAAAAGACTTTCCGCCAATACGGCTTAGATACGCAGTAGTTATCCATCGAACACAGATTAAACAAGGATGTGAAGCAACTCGTTTAGCCACGAGCGGATAAGCTATTCAGGATAGCGAAAAAGTCAGGAAAAGAAGAAGACTTTTTCAGCCAGACTGACTTATACGTCGAGAAGCTAGTTGTTGAACACTGATTAAACAAGGATGTGAAGCAACTTGCTTAGCTTCGAGTGGATAAGTTTACCAGCCTGACAAGGAAGTCAAATAGATTCAAAGACTTACTTGTCAGACTGGCTTATCCACCGAGAAGCTAGTTGCTGAACACTGATTAACAAGGTTGTTTACAAACTGGTTAGATACGAGTAAATTCGAGTTTACCTACCAATTGTAAAATGAATAAGGAAAGTATTTTGTAATTGGTAGGGCGAATGGATGAAGTAGCAAAAATTTAGAAGAACTGTCAAAAATAATGAATTAGAAAAAGGAGGTAGCGACTTTGCAAGAAGGAAAAATCATCAAAGTTTCAGGTCCGCTAGTAATGGCTGAAAATATGGCTCATGCCAGTATCCAAGACATCTGTTATGTAGGGGATTTAGGAGTTATCGGCGAGATTATTGAAATGCGTGGCGATGTCGCTTCTATTCAAGTATATGAAGAAACTTCAGGAATTGGTCCTGGAGAAGTAGTAAAAAGTACCGGAGAGGCGCTTTCCGTTGAATTAGCGCCAGGGATCGTTTCTCAAATGTTTGATGGCATTCAACGTCCATTAGATACCTTTATGGAAGTAACCAAGAGTAATTTCTTAGGTCGTGGGGTGCAGCTTCCTGCTTTGGACCATGAGAAAAAATGGTTATTTGAACCAACTGTTTCAGTAGGGGATACCGTTGTTGAAGGTGATGTCGTTGGGACAGTTGCCGAAACAAAAATTGTTGTGCATAAAATCATGGTACCTAAAGGCGTTAAAGGAACGATTACCGAAATCAAGTCTGGTGAGTTTACCATTGATGAAGTCATCTATGTGGTAGAAACGGAGCAAGGTGCTCGTGAATTAACTATGCTTCAAAAATGGCCGGTTCGTCGTGCACGCCCAGTTAAAGAAAAATTAAATCCAGATGCGCCAATGATTACCGGTCAACGCGTCATTGATACATTCTTCCCAGTAACCAAAGGGGGAGCAGCAGCTGTTCCTGGACCATTTGGCGCAGGGAAAACTGTCGTTCAACACCAAATTGCTAAATGGGCCGATGTAGATATCGTAGTCTACGTTGGTTGTGGTGAACGTGGAAATGAAATGACTGACGTATTAAATGAATTTCCAGAATTGATTGACCCAAATACGGGCGAATCGTTGATGGAGCGTACCATTTTAATCGCTAATACTTCCAACATGCCCGTAGCAGCTCGGGAAGCCTCTATTTATACCGGAATTACGATTGCGGAATATTTCCGTGACATGGGCTATAATGTAGCGATTATGGCTGACTCCACTTCGCGTTGGGCCGAAGCGTTGCGTGAAATGAGTGGTCGTTTAGAAGAAATGCCTGGGGATGAAGGCTATCCAGCTTATCTTGGTTCACGTTTGGCTGAATATTACGAAAGAGCTGGTCGAGTGATTGCCTTAGGTAGTGACCAACGCGAAGGCAGTATCACTGCCATTTCTGCCGTATCGCCATCTGGTGGGGATATTTCTGAACCAGTTACCCAAAATACCTTACGTGTAGTAAAAGTATTCTGGGGCTTGGATTCGCAATTAGCGCAACAACGTCATTTCCCATCGATTAACTGGCTACAAAGCTACTCACTGTATTCAAGTGAAGTCGGCAAATATTTAGATCATCAGCTTCAAGAAGACTGGTCGAAATCAGTAACGGATGGTATGCGCTTATTACAAGAAGAATCACAACTCCAAGAAATTGTTCGTCTAGTCGGAATTGACTCACTTTCTGACAAAGACCGTCTCACTTTACAGGTCGCCAAATCAATTCGTGAAGACTATCTACAACAAAATGCGTTTGATAGCGTAGATACCTTTACCTCTAGAGAAAAACAATTTAAGATGTTAAATAATATTTTAACCTTTAATCATGAAGGGCAGCGTGCGCTAGAACTAGGCGCTTACCTAAGTGAAATTATGGATGGTACGGTTGAATTGCGTGATCGAATCGCTCGGAGTAAATATGTGCCAGAAAATGAATTGGCAAAACTAGATGTCATTCATGCAGATATTCAAACCACCATGAAAGCTATCGTGGCTAAAGGAGGCATGACGCATGATTAAAGAATATCGTACCATCGGCGAGGTTGTCGGTCCTTTGATGGCTGTCGATCGCGTTGAAGGAGTAAAATACGAAGAACTAATCGAAGTACGATTGCAAAATGGTGAATTACGTCGAGGCCAAGTCCTTGAGGTGCAGCAAGATAAGGCTTTAGTCCAAATCTTTGAAGGAACCAGTGGAATTAACTTACGTGATTCAGCCGTGCGCTTTTTAGGCCATCCCTTAGAATTAGGGGTTTCTGAAGATATGATTGGCCGGGTTTTTGATGGTCTAGGTCGTCCGAAAGACAATGGTCCAGCCATCTTGCCAGAAAAAATGATGGATATTAATGGGGAAGTGATTAATCCAGTTGCTCGTGATTATCCTGATGAATTTATCCAAACAGGGATTTCTGCTATCGACCATTTAAATACACTGGTTCGTGGCCAAAAATTACCTGTATTCTCTGCTTCTGGGCTACCTCATAAAGAATTAGCGGCTCAAATTGCACGCCAAGCCAATGTATTAAATACCGATGATGATTTTGCGGTCGTCTTCGCAGGAATTGGGATTACCTTTGAAGAAGCGGAGTTTTTCATGGAAGACTTCCGTCAAACCGGTGCGATTGATCGTTCGGTTATCTTTATGAATTTGGCTAATGATCCAGCGATTGAACGGATTGCGACCCCACGCATGGCTTTAACCGCAGCTGAATACCTAGCCTATGAAAAAGGCATGCACGTTTTAGTCATTATGACCGATATGACGAACTACTGTGAAGCGTTACGAGAAATCTCAGCAGCCCGTCGAGAAGTCCCAGGTCGTCGGGGTTATCCAGGGTATCTATACACAAACCTAGCTACCCTTTACGAACGCGCTGGCCGTATTCGTGGCTTAAAAGGCTCGGTTACCCAAATTCCAATCTTAACCATGCCTGAAGAAGATAAGACCCATCCAATTCCTGACTTAACAGGTTATATCACAGAAGGTCAAATTATTCTTTCTCGTGATTTATACAAACGTGGGATCCAACCACCGATTGATGTTTTACCGTCCCTTTCTCGTCTAAAAGATAAGGGGACTGGTGAAGGCAAAACGCGTAAAGACCATGCGGCAACGATGAACCAATTATTCTCCGCCTATGCGCAAGGAAAACAAGCCAAAGAACTAGCGGTGGTGTTAGGGGATTCTGCTTTATCAGATGTAGATAAGATTTATGCGAAATTTGCCGATCGTTTTGAACGAGAATATGTCAACCAAGGCTTTGACACCAACCGTTCGATTATTGAAACGTTAGAATTAGGCTGGGAATTACTCGCTATGTTACCAAGAACCGAATTAAAACGAATCAAAGACGATATGCTAGATGAGTACTTGCCTGAAAGGGTGTGACCTAAATGCCTGAGTTAAATGTCAATCCAACTCGTATGGAGCTGACACGTTTGAAAAAACAACTCGCTACGGCCACTAGAGGACATAAACTATTAAAAGATAAGCAAGATGAATTGATGAGACAGTTTATCCTGTTGATTCGCAAAAATAACCGTTTGCGCCAAGAGGTCGAGGAATTGATGCAAAATGCCATGCACCAATTTATGTTAGCCGATGCTGCCATCAATGAAAATTTTATCGAAGAATTGTTTATGTTACCGGCAAGTGAGGTCAGCTTAGATGTAGTTGAAAAAAATATTATGAGCGTGAAGGTTCCGGTCATGAATTTTAATTATGACTCTGACTTATTAGCCGCCCCATTAGAATATGGCTATTTAAATTCTAATGCGGAGCTTGATACAACGATTGATCAATTCACTCAAGTCTTGCCAAAGCTACTCGAATTAACCGAAATTGAAAAGACTTGCCAACTCATGTCTAGTGAAATTGAAAAAACGCGTCGTCGTGTAAATGCATTGGAATACATGACGATTCCACAACTAGAACAAACGATTTATCGTATTCGCATGAAGCTTGAAGAAAACGAACGTGCCGAAATCACTCGTTTAATCAAGATTAAGAATATGAATCAAAAATAAAAAGCAAACAAGCGCACGATTCCAAGTGAAAGAGAATCGTGCGCTTGTTTTATGCATGCAAGCTGTTTTTCAAAGTTTTAAGCTTTTCACGCAAAACCACTGCATAAACAGCTTAATAAAAAGAAAGATAGTAAAAAACGCGTTATAAGAGTCAGGACATCTTCAATCAAAAAGACCAAATTTTAGCGCTTTTCTCTGAAAGAGGGACTAGTCCCACCAACGTCATTCCAGGAGTGACTCGTGATTTAGTGGGTATTGGTCTTAACCTTGCTGATCGCTATTTCCAAATCAAAGAAGCGCAAGGATTGACCGTAAGTACGGCCGCAAAGAGTGTAGCTGCTGAGGAGTATGCGCCAGTAACTGTTAATCATCCAATCTTGGTGAATAATACCACAGATGGCGCAAGTAATATCAAGGTTGATGTCCAAGCAGGTTGAACGATTGATTTTGGTACCTTTAGCTTTACTAGCGTTGGTACGTATCGTATGACCATTCAAGAAGACAATCTAGGCCAATCCGGCTATACCCTATGATACTAGTCGCTATGATTGGGTAGTTAACGTTTCATTAAACGAAGCAACCAATCGCTTAGAAGCAACGAGTCAATTGACGAAGGACGGCCAAGATGTTTCGGCAGTGACCTTTACCAACCATTATCAAGCCAAATCAGTCGTTGTTTCTGATCCACCAATCGAAAAAACGGTGATCGGTCAACCAATCATGCCAGCTGCCTTTAGCTTTGTGATGACAGCGACGAATCCAGCCTTCCCAATGTCAACAGGTAGTGTGAACGGTGAAAAGACGATGACCCGCATTGGGATAGGTCGTGTGGAATTTGGGGATATTACCTTTACTGAAACAAGTACCTACACCTATGTCTTACAAGAAAAGAACTTAGCCACACCAGGTTATGCTTATGATCAACGAAGCTATCTAATCACTTATGAAGTGACAGATAAGGATGGACAATTAACGGTAACGCGCACCATCTAGCAAGCTGGTCAAACCGTGACGCAAGTCTTGTTTATCAATGTGTATACAGCGCCAAGCTTACCGAATACTAGAGGAAATCCAAGTGAACAAGATCCAGGAAAATCCTCTACGAACACGCAACCAACGAACCCAACAGCGTTATCGCTTTTGCCAAATACAGGAACAAACCCAACTATAAGTAAAGTCGTCCAACAACCAACACCAACGACCAATCGATTACCAAAAACTGGTAATGCCTCTAGCGCAGCGTATGTTTGGGTAGGTATCATGATGATTGTTCTCAGTGGTATGAGTTGCCTTCTCTACTACCGCAATCATCGAAAAATGAATCGTCCATAAGATGATTCATATCGGCTCTCTCCTAGCAATAGGAGGGAGTTTTTTGCATTCTACTCAAACAAAATGTTAGAATAGTAAGCATAGTAGGATACATGATGATTCAGCAATATTAGACAAAGGTCCCTTGCAATATTTGTTCAACTCATGTATGCTTGTACGGTAATCAATGATTAAGAATTAAGATAGACGAGGAAAAAAATGTTAAAAAAAGAAAAGAAAAGTAACCTACAAAAATTAGGTCCAGTGAAGTTTTTATCATTAGGGTTCTTAGGGATTATTTTGTTTGGTGGTTTTTTATTATCATTACCAATTAGTTCGCAATCTGGAAAATTTACAAACTTTTTAGATGCAGTCTTTACTGCGACTTCAGCGACTTGTGTTACTGGTTTAACCACTTTAAATACGGCTGAACATTGGAGTGTATTTGGTCAAATTGTGATTATGATTTTAATTGAGCTTGGCGGTTTAGGTTTTATGATGTTACCAATTATTTTCTTTACTTTAGCTAAGAAAAAAGTGAATCTAAGTACACGAATTGTGCTAAAAGAAGCGTTGAATTTAGAAGAAATGTCAGGAGTAATGAAGCTGACTTTGTATGTTTTAAAATTATCTATTGCTATTCAAGGGGTAGGTATGCTTTTATTATCGCTTGATTTAGTTCCACGCTATGGTGTTATTAAAGGTTTGTGGTATGCATTATTCCATGCGATTTCTAGTTTTTGTAATGCGGGATTTGATTTATTTGGTGATAGTTTAGTACCGTTTCAAAATGATCCATATATTTTATTGGTCATTTCAGCATTAATTGTATCAGGTGGAATTGGTTTCTTAGTTTGGCGTGATTTATTAAATTATCGTCAAACCAAACGAATGTCTATTCATAGCAAATTAGCTTTAGCTATGACGGCGTGTTTGTTAATTGGCGGTTTAGTTTTATTCTTCTTTTCCGAACGTAATGGTCGTTATTTGGTTCAAAGTGATAACTTCTTTACTCGTTTAGTTAATACATTATTTATGTCAGTTACCCCAAGAACAGCAGGTTTTTATTCAGTAGACTATGCAGCAATGTCTAATCCTGGATTGATTATTACGATGTTTTTAATGTATATCGGTGGTACCTCAGGTTCGACAGCCGGTGGTTTGAAAACGACGACTTTTGGCGTATTATTAGTCCAAATTGTTTCGTTGTTGAAAGGACGTTCACGTGCGGAGTTTGCTGGTCGTTCAATCAAAGAGACTGCAGTTTTTAGAGCGATGACTTTATTCTTTATCACTTTGAGTTTATGTGTGATTTCAGTAATGCTTCTTTCGGCTACGGAACATCTTCCTAGAAATGGGATTGAGTACGTTGCTTTTGAGGTTTTCTCAGCATTTGGTACAGTAGGTTTAACGATGGGGTTAACGCCTGATTTAACTATCTTTGGTAAATTATTAATTATTGCTTTAATGTATATTGGTCGAGTAGGCATTATGACTGTTTTATTCTCGTTAATGTCAAATAATCAAAAACAAGAAGCGAGATTCCAATATCCATACGAAAGTGTCTTAGTCGGATAACAAAAAACTGATAGATATCCAATCGATATCTATCAGTTTTTTTATTGTATGCATTGAAAACCACCTGCTATGCGGGTGGTTCCAGAGAACTTCTAGCGTGGTAAAAAAATCCTCCTAAAATGATAGAATAGATTTGGTTTCCCGACCACAAACTATCCATCAAATAGGAGGTTCCTTATGAAAAAGGATAATCAAAGTTTATCACATACAACATGGAAATGTAAGTATCATATTGTATTTGCACCGAAGTACAGACAACAAATTATTTATGGTAAA
>DYWZ01000075.1 GCA_020742395.1 Enterococcus columbae | reverse complement strand
GAAACTTTAGTAATATGCGAAGAAGAATCTTTTTATACGAAGAAAATTGGCATACAAAACAACCAACTAAAAGAAATTGTGGGGAGAAAACCGCCTAAATCTCTTTCTCAATCAGACTGCTATTGTAACAGGCTAGCTTTCGCTTGTGCAAGGGCTTTGCAAGTGACCGATCTTCGTCTCGGTCACCCTTGCACGCTTAACAGCCTGTTTGACAAAAAGCGTCAATTGAAAAAGAAAATAAAAACAGGAGAGAAAGTCATCGAAAAAATAACTTCCTCTCCCATCGACTTAATTGCCAACAACACTAGTTGACAAAGAGCCGCTAAAGTATTATTGGGTTAATTCTAATAATTTTTGTTTTAGATTTTCTTCCATGACACTTAATTCGATTTCAGCAGCTTGACGTTTTTCTTTCCCTTCTTTTTGAATACGCAAGGTTTCTTGGATCGTTTCAATTAAATCATCTTGAGTTTTTTGTAAAGTTTCTACGTCAACAATCCCGCGCTCGTTTTCTCTAGCAGTTTCAATAGCTGAAACCTTTAATAGTTCAGCATTTTTTCTAAGTAAATCATTGGTAGTTTCTGAAACTTGTCGTTGGGCAGTTACCGCATCTTTTTGTCTAAGTAGTGTTAAGGCAATGACTACTTGATTTTTCCAAAGAGGGATAGCCGTATGAATCGATGATTGGATTTTTTCAGCTAATACTTGGTTCGTATTTTGAATCAAGCGAATTTGTGGCGCTTGCTGAATGGTGACTTGTCTAGTAAGACGTAAATCGTGCGTTCGTTTTTCTAAACGATCTAAAAACTGGGTATAATCATTAACCAACTGGACATCCATTTGATCACCAGTAGCTTGGGCTTTTTGCATTGCTTGGGGAATGATTTCGTTTTGTAGTTCTTCAATCTTTAATTCTCCCGCAGCAATATAGATATTCAAAGCGTCAAAATAGTCTTTGTTTTTTTGATAGAGTTGTTCTAACATTTGATTATCTTTTAATAATCCATCTTTTTCTCGCTCTAATTTGACCGCTACTTTATCGATTTGTGCACCAATTTTTTGGTATTTAGCGGTAATCTCATAAATGGATTGTTTGACCTTGCCAAACATGCGTTGGAAGAAGTTCCCTTCGCCTGCTCTAAGTTCATCTGGATTGGCTTCTTGTAAACGATACATTAATTCAGTTAAAGAATCACCAATCGGACCAATATCTGCCGCTTGAACATGACTAAGCATGTTTTGAGAAAACTCACTTAATTTACTTTGAGCCGCCGCACCATAAACGATGACACCTTGACTATCAGTAACATCAATTTGTTTGGCTAAGGCTTTGGCTTGTTCTTGATAATTTTCATTTAAGCGATCGATTAAACGAGGAGCTTGTTGTTTTTCTTGCAATTGTTGAATTTCATTTTTTTGATTGACTGTTAATTCATTAGTATCTAAAGAAAATGGATTATTCAATAAATCTTCTAGCGATTTATTTTCGGCTTTTATCTCTTCGTTCATGCTATACTTCCTCCAAACTATCTGAAAAATTAAAATTGTAGATGGCTATCATCAGTTTGTCGATTAATGTGTTTGCGAGCTACATCAATTTCTAAATCTAAATCTTCTAAATCATCAGCGACAAAACTTTGATAGTCATTGATAATTAAAAGTGCCAATTGATCGATAACTTGTATTCCTTCTTCTAGTTTATCATAAGCTTCCTTATTTTTAATCTCATGTTGATTAATTTCAATATATTTATTGGTTAAATCAACTAAATTCGGTAGATGAGTGTATAAGAAATGACTAGCATCAGATAAACGCTTAGGATTTTTGACAATTTCTTTAAAGAGAGCTTTGCTAACTTTTAAGCAGTCTCTTCGTAAATCAAGTGCTTTTAATTTCGAATTGCTTAAGATATTTTTTTGTAATTGCTCAATTTGTAATTTAGCTTGATACATCGTTTCACGGAACAATTCGATTTCGCTATCAGTCATCCCTAAGCTGTAATAATTTTGCTGTTTAGCTCTAGAAAGTTTTGGAAAATTATTTTTTTTAGGTTTTGAACGCCAATTATTCCAATTAAAGTATAAAGCAAAAACCACTGTTAGTAAGAGTGAAACTAAAAAGTGGTCAAGTAAAACTTCGTGAAAATCATCGGTTAATTTTTCTAAAAAATCACCATTGAACAATAATGAAAAGAAAACGCTAGTTCCTAAAGCGTAGACAAATGATTTAGGCAATAAAGCATCATTTAAGAAATATTTAACTGCTAGTCTTGCCCCAACAAAAAATAAACAGCAGCAGATAAAGACGATTGCATAATGGATTGATTCTAAAATTGTTAGCCCAAAAATCGACATACCAATAATGAAGATAATTATTGGTAAATATTTATTTTTTTTCATTTTAACCTCCACCATTTTATCTAGTGTAATAACTTATTATCCATATTCTATCATTTTATCAGTCAGAAAAGTATCCATCTGTGGATTGATTTTGAAGAATTTAGAAAAAAATAAGAATTATTAAATAATAGTTTTAATGGTAAATCGGCAAGTAGGCTTAAAATATGGTACACTAGGAATAAATAAATGATTGCCAAGAAAGTAGGCGAAGTAATGTTAAGTTATAGTGATTTTGAAGAGAAAACCTTAGAACGTAAGGAAATTTTTCATGGAAAAATTATTGATGTATTTGTCGATGAGGTGCAATTACCTAATGGAAGCCAAGGAAAGCGTGAATTAGTTTTTCATCCAGGAGGGGTTGCAGTTATTGCAATTACTAAAGAAAATAAAATGTTGTTTGTTAAACAATTTCGTAAGCCACTTGAAGCACTTGTTTTAGAAATTCCGGCAGGTAAAATTGATCCAGGTGAAGGGCTTAAACCGCTTGTCACTGGTCAACGAGAACTAGAAGAAGAAACTGGTTATCAAGCAAAAGAATGGACTTTAGCAGCCCAAATGTATTTGTCACCAGGTTTTGCCAATGAACAACTATACATTTATCATGCGAAAGATTTATATAAAGTGCCTAATCCTAAACCTCAAGATGAAGATGAAGTTCTGGAAGTTTATGAATTAACCTTAGAAGAAGCCAAACAAGCAATGGCTAATCGTGAAATTTGTGATGCCAAAACAATTTATGCTATTCAATATTGGGAATTGTTATTGGCAACTGAGAAAGGAAGGTAACCATGTCAAATAAGCCCTTACTCACTCGATCTGAAATGCGTAGACGTCGTGAACAAGAGCAAAAGACTTTAGAGAGAAATCAGGCGATTATTGAAAAGCAAGCCCAACGTGAATATATACAAGAAGAAAATAAAATCGCTCGCCATTATCGTAAAGAATTAAAAAAGCAACCAGAAATTAATAAGTCACGGATAGCTGAAAAGCGTACTTCTAAAGCGGTGAATCAGTTTTTGTGGAAGGCGATTATTATTGTTAGTTTATTGTTAATTTTAGTTTTTATGATGATTTTTTTCTTATAGGAAAATCAAAATGGAATTTTTGGAGGAATTTTAGTAATGAAAATTGGAATTATTGGTGCAATGGAGCAAGAAATTAAATTATTACGAGAAGCAATTGAAGGTGCGGTATCTTGGGAAAGAGCAGGTGTTTTATTTATCTCAGGTACTTTAGGAAAACACGAAGTAATTGTCGTGAGAAGTGGGATTGGTAAAGTAGCTGCTAGTGTGACTACGAGTTTATTAATCCAACAATATGGCGTAAATATGGTGATTAATACTGGTTCAGCTGGTGGCATCGGCGAAGGATTAGCGGTCGGCGATGTAGTTTTTTCTGATAAACTAGCTTATTTTGATGTCGATGTAACTGGTTTTGGTTATGAATATGGACAATTACCGGCTGGCATGCCTTTATATTTTGAAGCAAGTAGCTATGTATTATCGGCTATGAAAAAAGCAGCTGAAAATACAGGTCAAAAGGTTAAAACTGGTTTAATTGTCACCGGAGATACTTTTGTTAATGATGAGCAAAAAGTTGCACAAATTAAAAGTCATTTTCCTGAGGCTTTGGCATGTGAAATGGAAGGAGCAGCGATTGCACAAACTGCTCGTCAATTTAATATCCCATTTTTAGTTGTACGAGCAATTAGTGATACAGCCGATCATCAAGCAACTATCAGTTTTGATGAATTTATCGAAGAAGCCGGTAAGCGTTCGGCTGCAATGGTTATTGAATTTGCTAAAACTTTGGTTTAGGATTCATTGTAGAAAAAGGAGACGAAAAGATGAAGGCGTTAATTTCAATTGATTATACTTATGATTTTGTGGCAACAGATGGTAAACTAACCACTGGTCAAGCTGGACAACAAATAGAACAGGCCTTAGTTAAAGTAACACAAAAATTTATTGATAATAATGATTATGTCGTTTTTGCGATTGATGGGCATGATAGTAATGATCAATATCATCCGGAAAATCGTCTATTTCCACCGCATAATCTAATTGGCACATCGGGTCGCAAATTGTATGGACAGTTAGCTGAGGTATATGAAACCAATAAAGAAAAATCAACGCTTTATTGGCTAGATAAACGCCATTATTCAGCTTTTTGTGGGACTGATTTAGATTTGCGTTTGCGTGAACGTCAAATTACTGAAATTTATTTAACCGGTGTTTGTACAGATATTTGTGTTTTGCACACTGCCATTGATGCTTACAATTTAGGGTATCAAGTGTATATTGTTCAAGATGCGGTCGCTAGTTTTGATGCTACTGGTCATCAATGGGCGTTAAATCACTTTAAAAATACTTTAGGAGCCACTTTGGTATAAGGAGACAAAGATGAATTGGCAAGGAATTGATGAACAACGTTTTGCCAACTATCAAAGTTGGGTTAATCAGCAAGGTAATTATTGTGGAAGTTATGCAGCTGCTGTTTTGTTAGCCTATTATCAAGACTATTTTGATGAGACAATTATTCCCGAGTATTTGCGTGAGGTAAATAGTTCAAAAGAACAAGCATTAATTGCTGTATTACAACTGATTATTCAGCCATTTGGCTTGCCTACTTTACCTATTGAATTGAGCATGGGAATCAATCGCTATTTTCGGAGATTTGCAGCGAATTATCGGGTTAGACAAACGCCATTTGGTGGTTGGCAACGTGTAAAAAAACGTTTAGATAACCATCAACCCATTATTGTTGGTCTATCAAAGAAAAAAGGCAGCACCTATGGTAATCATTGGGTTGTCGCTTATGCGTATGCTAAAGCGGAAAATGACCAATATTTATTAAAAGTTCATGATTTATGGGGTAATTATGCAGCAATTGTTCCGGCAAGCTGGCTGAATGGCACAGTTTCTTTTCCAACTCAGTCTATTCATTTTTAGAATTTATTGGCTACAAATGAAAATTTTCAAAAAATATGTTAAAATAAAGAAAATAACTAAGTGGAGGCTTCTATGGTGGCGAAAAAGGCAGCAGATAATTTGAAGATTTTTAGTTTGAATGGGAACCAACCCCTAGCAGAAAAAATAGCAAAAGCTTTTGGACAAGAGTTAGGGAAATGTGTGGTTAGACAATTTAGTGATGGCGAAATTGCTATCAACATTGAAGAAAGTGTACGTGGTGTAGATACTTTCATCATTCAATCAACGAATCAACCGGTCAACGATTACTATTGGGAATTATTGATTATGATTGATGCAATGAAAAGAGCAAGTGCGAAAACAATCAACGTAGTATTACCTTACTATGCTTATGCAAGACAAGATCGTACAGCCAAACCACATGAACCAATTACCGCTAAATTAATTGCTAATATGTTAACCAAGGCTGGTGCAACAAGAGTATTGACTTTGGATTTGCATACAGTGCAAGTACAAGGTTTCTTTGATATTCCAGTTGATAATTTGTTTACTATTCCATTATTTGCTAAGCATTATTTATCATTAGGAATGAGTGGCGATGAGTATGTAGTCGTTTCACCGAAAAATAGTGGGGTGCAAAGAGCACGTAGCTTGGCTGAATATCTTGGTTCTACTTTAGCTATTGTCGATCAAACTGAAGATGAAGATGGCTATGTTATCGGTGATGTTCAAGGTAAGAAATGTATCATGGTTGATGATATATTAAATACTGGCCAAACATTTGCTAAAGCCAGCGAGTTGCTCTTAGCTGAAGGTGCCGTTGAAGTGTATGCCTGTGCTTCTCATGCTTTGCTTTCTAATGGTGCAAGTGAGTGTTTAAGTCAATCAGCTATTAAAGATATTTGTGTGACTGATTCTTGTTTAGTTGATGAAAGTCGCCAACCAAGACAATTAACTTATATCACCTGTGCGGATTTAATGGGTGAAGCTTTACGAAGAATTCACGAAAATACCCCAATGAGTCCATTATTCCGTCTGGCTTTAGAAGATGCTTAAGACTAAATTAATTTGATAAAACACTTAGAAGGAAGGCAAAAAACAGATTTTTTTGCTTTCCTTCTTATTTACAGTAAAATGATGTAAAAAATAAAGTAAAGGAAGTTTTGTTAATGTATTTTGATCATGCTGCAACCACGCCTATGCATCCGTTGGCGATAGATATTATGTCGCAAGTGATGGCAGATAACTTTGGCAATCCCTCAAGTATTCACGGCTATGGTCGTTTAGCACATGCTAAGTTGAGTGAGGCTAGAGACAAAATTGCGCAGACTTTAAATGTTAGTGCTAATGAAATTATTTTTACTAGCGGAGGTACCGAAGGGGATAATACCGCAATTATCGGTACGGCACTTGCCAATCAAGCAAAAGGTAAGCATATTATTACGACTGCAATTGAACATCCCGCAGTTTTAGAGAGTATGCATTATTTAGAATCTCAAGGTTTTGAAATAACCTATTTACCGGTGGATGAACAAGGAATGTTAGCTGATCAATTGGTTCAACAAGCTTTACGTGAAGATACGATTTTAGTTTCGATTATGTTTGCCAATAATGAAACTGGTAACTTATTGCCAATTAAAGCTATCGGTCAATTACTAGCAAATCATCAAGCAATTTTTCATACCGATGCCGTTCAAGCTTATGGAAAAGTCTTGATTGATCCTAAAGAGTTGGGGGTAGATTTATTAAGTATTTCTGCGCATAAAATTAATGGACCAAAAGGGGTGGGCTTTTTATATAAAAATACATCAGTAAAGATGCTGCCTTATTTACATGGTGGAGAACAGGAAGAAAAACGGCGCGCTGGGACTGAAAATTTACCCGCTATTTGTGCAATGGCTCAAATGGCTAGCTATCATCAAGAAGCTTTATTAAACGAACAAATACTCCCTTATCAAAAGTGGACGGATTATATTCTTGAAGCACTCACTAATGCTAAAATTACTTATCAATTCAATGGTTGCAAAGAGACAAAGCTCCCTCATGTTTTAAATCTTTCTTTTCCAGGTGTAGATAATCAATTACTATTAATGCGACTAGACTTAAAACAAATGGCCATCTCAACCGGCTCAGCTTGTACTGCAGGCAATGTTAATCCTTCGCATGTTTTAACAGCAATGTATGGCAAGGATAGTGACTATATTTCCTCAGCCATTCGATTAAGCTTTGGTTATGGCAATACTTTTGAACAAATTCAACAGTTTACAACAACCTTAATAGAGATTTTACAACAGTTACAAAGTCGATAATTTGTTGCCTATTTTCTTTATCGGTGTGGTAAAATAAAAGAAAACAGATGAAGCGGAGTGAAGTAGATGGCTTTTAGTCAAACAGCATCGGTCTTAGGCTCACCGATTCAATATCGTTTAAGTCCGTCAGCTAAGCGTTATACATTAAGAGACAATGGTTTTGTTGAAACCAATGGAGGTAACTTCCAATTATTACGATCTTTAGAAGCAACTCCTCAAAGTAAAGAAGGCTTTAAATTAAAAATAACTGTTTCTAAAGACATTAAGACATTAAAAATGTCAATTACCAATGCTAATGGGTTGAAAGCAGTAAATATTTTTAAAAGCGATCAGCATCAAATGCTCCAAGAAAAATTCTATTTTCTAATGGATGGCTTTATTGATCGCGGATTATTGGAAAAAGTTCAATAATTGAGTTACCTATCAAAAGAGTTGATTGATGTCATTTTAGAGGCGTTTACGATAAGTAACGTCTCTTTTTAATGCCTTTAAATTTAGTCAAATTTAAAAATTTTTTCATGCAAAAATGGTAAATCTAATGTACAATAGAACGTACTGAAAATAATGCGACCTTCAATCGTAGTAGATTTCAGAATCTATAAAGAAATGATGGTGATCATATGCAAGACAACAGCAAAATTCGAGTTGTTGTAGGTATGAGTGGCGGGGTAGACTCGTCAGTAACAGCTTTGCTTTTAAAAGAGCAAGGTTATGATGTCATTGGTATTTTTATGAAAAATTGGGATGATACCGATGAAAATGGTGTATGTACAGCTACAGAAGATTATAAAGATGTAGCAGCAGTTGCCTCTCAAATAGGCATTCCTTATTATTCAGTCAATTTTGAAAAAGAATATTGGGATAGAGTGTTTGAATATTTCTTAGCTGAATATCGTGCAGGGCGCACGCCAAATCCTGATGTTATGTGTAACAAGGAAATTAAATTTAAAGCTTTCTTGGATTATGCTATGCAACTAGGAGCGGATTATGTGGCGACTGGTCATTATGCTCAAGTTGAACGTGATGAAAATGGAGTCGTTCATATGTTACGTGGTGCCGATAATAATAAAGACCAAACTTACTTTTTAAGTCAGTTATCTCAAGAACAATTACAAAAAACGATGTTCCCTTTAGGGCATTTACAAAAACCACAAGTCCGTGAAATTGCTGAAAAGGCTGGCTTAGCAACGGCAAAGAAAAAAGATTCTACCGGTGTTTGTTTTATTGGGGAAAAGAATTTTAAACAATTCTTAAGTCAATACTTACCTGCTCAACCAGGAAAAATGATTACACCAGATGGTATCGAAAAAGGCACTCATGATGGTTTGATGTATTATACCATTGGCCAACGTCAAGGATTAGGAATTGGCGGTGGTGGTAAATCACAAGAACCATGGTTTGTAGTAGGCAAAGATTTAGCTAGCAATACTTTATATGTCGATCAAGGCTTCCATCATCCATTATTATATGCTGATTGGTTAATGGCTAGTCAAATTCATTTTACAACTAATGAAGATAAGCCTAAAGTCTTTGAATGTACAGCCAAATTCCGCTATCGTCAACAAGATGTACCGGTAACGGTTGAATTATTGCCGGACAATCGAGCAAAAGTTACTTTTGCTCAACCAGTGAGAGCTATTACTCCTGGTCAAGCAGTTGTCTTTTATAAAGATAATGAATGCTTAGGTGGCGGGTTAATTGACCAAGCTTATAAAGGTGATAAGCAACTTCAATATATTTAAAATATTT
>DYWZ01000074.1 GCA_020742395.1 Enterococcus columbae | reverse complement strand
TAATGAAATTCTATTAGCCCTTGAAGTTGAAAAAAACTTTTCAAAAGATGAAATTATCACTATGTATCTCAATGTTTCACCTTTTGGTCGCAACAATCAAGGCGAAAATATTGCTGGTGTCCAAGAAGCTGCCTTAGGAATCTTTGGCAAAAACGCTAGTGACTTAACTTTACCACAAGCAGCTTTTATCGCAGGATTACCACAAAGTCCGATAATCTATAGTCCATATACAAATGATGGACAACTAAAAAAAGATTTTACTTATGGACTAAAACGTAAAGACATTGTTTTATTCAGTATGTATCGCAACCACGATATTAGCAAAAAGGAATATGAGGAAGCCAAAAATTATGATTTAACTAAAGATTTCTTAGCTCCTCAACAGGCCGAGAATACTTCTTATGGTTATCTATATGATGAGGTAATGACACAAACACTCGACTTGTTTATTAATAAATTAGCAACTGATGATGGCTTAACAGCTTCACAACTTGATGATCCAGATATTTATAATGAATATGCACAAGTTGCCCAAGAAAAACTAGCCAACGGTGGCTATACCGTTCAGACAACGATTGATGCTAATGTTTATCAAGCCATGCAAAATGCGGTCAATGATTACGGTTATATGTTAGATATCCAAGCGGGTGACCCAATTGAAGTCGGCAATGTTCTAATGGAAAATCAAACTGGTAAAATTCTAGGCTTTGTTGGCGGTAGAAATTATCAAACCAATCAATTTAATCATGCTTTTGATGCTAAAAGACAAGCAGGTTCAGCAATCAAACCGGTATTGGTTTATGGTCCAGCCATTGATCTTGGTTTAATCGGCTCTGAAAGCCGTATTTCTGACTATGCTACTACTTGGAAAAATGGTGAAGATGCTGGCAAAGAAATTGTTAATGCAACAAACAAAGGCAGCAATACTTTCCAAACTGTACGTGAAGCCTTAAGTTGGTCCAATAATATTCCAGCTTATAATGTGTATCAAGAGATTATTCAACAAACCGGCGATAGTAATTTTGTTTATAACAACTATCTTTCTAAAATGAATTATCCTGCTTCAAATAATTGGCAATATGAATCTGCACCATTAGGAGTCACTACAGTAACCGCCTTAACACAAACAAACGGTTTTCAAACGTTAGCAAATCGCGGCGTCTATCAAAAAGGATATATGATTGAATCAATTACCTCTGCTAAAGGCGAGACAATTTATCAGCATACTGCTAATCCTGTCCGTATTTATTCTGAAGCAAGTGCTACTATTATGAACGACTTGATGCGCAGTGTTTTAAAAGATCAAATTACAACTAGTTATAAATCAAACTTAGCTAGCCTTAATGCCCAACTAGCCAATTTTGATTGGGTTGGTAAAACAGGTTCTACCAACGATTGGGCTGATTCCTGGTTAATCGTCTCTACTCCTAGCGTAACCATTAGTAGTTGGTCTGGGTATGAAGATAATCGACCAACAAATAGTAATGCTGGTAAACGAACTTCGCTTTATCTGGCAAATCTGGTCAATCGTATTTATCAAGCAAATCCAAGTGTTTTTGGTAATGGCGAAACCTTTAGTCTAGCTGACAGTGTTCAAAAAGAAAAAGTTGCCAAATTCACCGGTCAGAAAAATCAAGGTAGCGTCAAAATTGATAATACTGAATTAAAAAGTTTCGGTGAAGAAACAATCTCTCTATGGGCGAAAAACGGTCCAGTAGATACAACTTTTAAATTTGGAATTGGTGGTACAGATGCAAATTACAGTGATTACTGGAAGAAATTTGTACCAACTAAAAAAACTGATGAAAAAGATACTAAAGAGAAAACTGACGAGAAAAAAAATGAATAAGTTTATCATCATTCTTAATGGTAACTAATCAAAAAGCCGTCTATTCCTATGAATAGACAGCTTTTTTTGATATTGATTAGCTTATTTTTTAGTTGAACCTTTTTCTGCAATACCAAATGGTAAAGTGATTGTTTTTTGTTCAATTTCTTCTTTATTCATCAACTTAGTTAGCAAACGCATTGAAACCGCACCGATATCATATAAAGGTTGAGTAATAGTTGTTAACTTAGGACGAACAACATCTGTTAATAATGAATTATTACTTGTGATAATCTCAAATTCTTCTGGAACTTTTACACCTTGATCTAATAAACCATCTAAAATTCCTACAGCTAATTCGTCATCAGATACAAACGCAGCTGTTGCTCCAGTATTTCTTAAACGTTCAACTAAACGAACGCCTTCTTTATAGCTATAAGCTGCTTCAAAAATCAAGCCTTCATTATAAGCAATTCCCGCTTCTTCTAAAGCTTGTTTATAACCACCTAAACGTTCATGTCCGTTAATTGCATCAATTAAGGCACCACTAATGAAGGCAATTTCTTTGTGTCCATTTTTAGCTAATAAGCTAACAGCTTCTTTGGTTGCAGCTTTATAATCGATATTTACACTACCTACTTGCATATCTGGATCGATTGAACCGGCTAAAACAACTGGTGTTTTAGAGCGTGAAAATTCTCCACGAATTTCATCGGTAATGTGATGTCCCATAAAGATGATACCGTCAACTTGTTTAGCTAATAAATTGTTTAATACATTGACTTCTTTTAAGTTGTCTCCATCAGAATTCGCTAAGATGATATTGTATTTATACATTGTAGCGATATCATCAATTCCGCGAGCTAAAGAAGCAAAAAACATATTGCTAACATCTGGAATGATTACACCCACTGTAGTTGTTTTTTTACTTGCTAGGCCTCTAGCAACTGCGTTTGGACGATAATCTAAACGTTCAATCACTTCTAATACTTTTTTACGTGTTGCTGGCTTAACGTTTGGATTGCCATTTACTACACGTGAAACAGTCGCCATTGACACATCAGCTTCACGAGCAACATCATAAATCGTAATTGTTTGTTTATCCATTATTATTCTCCTTTAAATAATTTCGTGTTTTCAGAAAACACCATTTACATTTCTTTGTTAGAATAGCAGAATTTTCAACAATTTGCAACCGTTTTATTACTATTTTCATCTTTTTTTGAAATTTACTTTGCGATTCTCACATTATTGGTTACAATGTAATTAAATCAATTGAAGGAAGGTTTTTTGATGAATATCAAGAAAATACAAGAATTACAACAATGGATGAAAGCAAATCAAATTGATTTAAGCTATGTTAGTCACCCTAGCTCAATTGCATATCTTTCAGGATTTGAAAGTGATCCCCATGAAAGAGTATTAGCCCTATTTATCCCATCTGATAAGGAGCCATTTCTTTTTACACCAGCAATGGAAGTAGAAAGTGCCAAAGCAGCCGGTTTTACATTTGATGTAATTGGCTATCAAGATACTCAGGATCCTTGGCAAATTATTGTCCAAGAAATCACTAGTCGTTATTCAGTACCCCAACGTTTAGCCTTAGAAAAAAATGCCTTAGTGGTTGATCGATTCGAACGATTAATTCAAGCTTTTCCAGGTACAGACTTTTCTGCCGATATCACTAATGTTTTACAAAAAATGCAACTAATTAAAACCAAAGAAGAATTAAATACCTTACTAGAAGCTGGCAATTGGGCTGATGTCGCCTTTGAAATTGGTTTTAAAGCCCTAAAAGAAAATGTCAGTGAACAAGAGATTGTAGCCGAAATCGAGTATCAATTAAAACGTCGCGGTGTTGCTAAGATGTCTTTTGACACATTGGTTCTATTTGGTGCAAACGCTGCTAATCCTCATGGCACTCCGGGCGCTTTACAGCTTCAAAACAATCAACTAGCTTTGTTTGATTTAGGTGTTATCTGGAAAGGTTATTGTAGTGATGCTACTCGAACCGTCTCTTTTAAAGAACCAACCAAACAACAAATCACAGTTTATGAAACTGTCCTACAAGCTCAAAAAGCTGCTCAAGCAGCGGTAAAACCTGGTATTTCAGCACAAGAATTAGACAAAATTGCACGTGATATTATCACAGATGCCGGTTTTGAACAATATTTCACGCATCGTTTAGGTCATGGTATTGGTACAACAGTCCACGAATATCCATCAATTGTAGCTGGCAATGATTTAATTATTGAAGAAGGCATGTGTTTTTCAATTGAACCGGGAATTTATATTCCAAATGAAGTTGGCGTACGTATTGAAGATTGTGTCTATGTAACAAATGATGGTTGTATTCCATTAACCCAAACACCTAAAGAGTTAAACGTAATTGATTAATATAAATAACCACCAAAAGTCATTGAGAAATCCTCAAAAAACTTTTGGTGGCTTTTTTTCTATTCGACTTTTTCCTTGTCTAAAGAAGCAACTTCCTCTTCTTTAGAAGCGATTTTTTCTTCAGCACTGACTGTCTCTACGGCCTTTTCTAGCGCATCAGCCATAGTAGTATCTGGCGTATCATTAGTTTCAGCAGCAACTTGATCAATCAGTGAATGAATATCTTCAATCACTACATCTTCTTGAGTTTTGGCTTGATCTTCCTGTGCTAATTCTTCAAAATCTAATACAATATCTTCAGCAACTGGTTCAACAACTTCTTCATCGAGTTCTTTTACAGAGTCTTTGACTTTTTTAGTTAAATCAGTTACTTGCTCTTTTAAATCTTGATAAATTTCATTTGTGGTATAACCTGTTTTTTCTTTTAAAAGTGCTGAAAGTTCTTCTGATTGTTTGGTAAACTGAACTGCTTTTTCTTGAGCATATTTTTTTAGTTCTTCTGCTTTATTTGCGGCTTGATCTCCATAATCAGATGTAGTATCTAAAACGTCATCTAATTGCTTAGCTAAACGATTCCGTAATTCTTTACCTGATTCTGGTGCTAATAATAAAGCTGTTACTGCTGCGGCTGTACCGCCAATTAATGCGCCTAATAAAAATCCACCTTTGTTACTCATAACTATTCCTCCGTTGTCTCTTTATTTTTTTTAATGTATTTGATGGCCATCTTCCCCACTTTACCAGCAACTGCCGCTTGGGCAGTTGATTTGCCAAGGGTTTCTACATGGGCCACTAAATTTCGACCTGCATCATTTAAATCAGTCACACTTTGACTTAAATCCGCTACTGCCGTAAATAGTGGATCAATTGTTGCTACTTTTTGATTCACATCATTCAATAACTCATTACTTTTAACCAATAATCCTTCTACTTCCCGAGATAAAATATCTACATCCTTAGTAACAACCTGAATGGTTTTATTTGTCTCATCAATTGTATCACCTACTCTAGCAACCACTTGATTGACTTGACGTAATAAACGAATCAAAAAATAAATGAATACGGCAAAGGCAACCGCCGCAATTAATGCAGCAATTTCAAATCCATTCATTGTCATCCCTCCTTATTTTTTAGGTTGTTTTAATTCCTTTGCCAATTCAATGATATATTGGCGTAAATCATCCTTAACTTCCGGATGTTTTAATCCATATTGAATGCTAGTTTTCATAAAACCAAACTTATCACCCACATCAAAACGTTCGCCTTTGAACTCACGCGCAAACACTCTTTGCGTTTGATTGAGGCGATCAATTGCATCAGTTAATTGGATTTCATTACCTGCTCCTGGTTTTTGTGTTTCCAAGATATTAAAAATTTCTGGTGTTAACAAATAGCGACCGATAATCGCTAAATTACTTGGCGCTTGATCTGGTGATGGTTTTTCAACAAAATTTTTTACATTGTACAAGCCTTTAACCACTTGGGGACCAGGATTGATAATTCCATATTTTGAAGTATCTTCATGTGGCACTTCCATGACTGCAATCGTTGATGCATGGGTTCGTTCATAATCATTAATCAGTTGTTTGCTCAAAGGAATGGTATCTTCCATTAAGTCATCACCTAACATAACTAAAAACGGTTCATTACCAACAAAAGCTTTAGCTTGTAAAACAGCATGTCCTAAGCCTCTTGGATGTGATTGTCGGATAAAATGTAAATTTACATCAGTTGTTTCTTCGACTAATTTTAATAAATCATCTTTGCCTTTTTCTTTTAAATTCGTTTCTAATTCGATATTGGCATCAAAATGGTCTTCAATTGGTCTTTTGCTTTTACCTGTAACAATTAAGATATCTTCAATTCCTGACTTTAAAGCTTCTTCAACGATAAATTGAATGGTTGGTTTATCTACAATTGGTAACATTTCTTTAGCCATTGCTTTAGTAGCAGGTAAAAAACGAGTGCCTAAGCCTGCTGCTGGAATTACTGCTTTACGTACTTTCAAAAAAATCTACCTTCTTCCTTCACGACTTACAGTGTAAATTCATTTTCAACTTTACTATCACGCAACATAATTTCTTTTGCTGCTTGTCGAATGTCTTTTCCTTCATATAAAACTCGATAAATGCTATGGGTAATTGGCATTTCTACATTTAATTGTTCAGCTAATTCCATCGCAGCTTTAGTCGTAGCGACCCCTTCAACAATCATTCCCATGTTTTCCAAGATTTCATCTAATTGTTTGCCTTGTCCTAGCAGATTACCTGCACGCCAGTTTCTTGAATGAACACTAGTACAAGTAACAATTAAATCACCAACTCCACTTAATCCGATAAAAGTTAATGGATTGGCTCCCATTGCCACACCTAAGCGGCTAATTTCTGCTAACCCACGAGTTATAATAGCAGCTTTAGCATCATCACCAAACCCTAAACCATGGATAGCACCAGCTCCGATGGCAATAATATTTTTCAAAGCTGCGCCAGTTTCGACACCAATAACGTCAGTATTAGTATAAATTCTAAAATATTCATTCGTAAACAATTGTTGAACATACTTCGCTGCTTGTTCATCTATACTTGCAGCAGTGATGGTCGTAATATCATGAACCACAACTTCTTCAGCATGACTAGGGCCTGATAATACTACAACTTCTTTGCGTTTTGTTTCAGCAATTTCTTCATATAAAATTTCTGAAATTCGTTTATGCGTTCCTTGCTCCAATCCTTTAGAAGCATGAATGATATACGGTTGATTTTCACAGACTTTTGCAAATTCGCTAGCAACGGCTCGCATTGCTTTGGTTGGAACCACAAATAAAACAGCATCCGCACCCTTTACTGCTTGAGCTAAATCTTTTTCACCAATAATTGTATTTGGTAATTTAATATTTGGTAAATAATGACGGTTGGTATGGTAAGTATTAATTTCGGCAATCTGAGCAGGATTATTCCCCCAAATTGTTACCTCATGACCATTTTCTGCCAATACTTGAGCTAATGCACTCCCCCAAGATCCAGGTCCTAAAACTGCAATTTTTTGTTTCAACATAATTCCTCCTCATAGACTATTTAAAATTTTTAAATAATCCATTCATTCTGTCCTTTACTACGATCATAAAACGGTATGTTTTGTCTTCTACGCACAATAAATACTACAATTGCACCGATAAATAATACCAATGACAACGCTTGGGAAACGCGAATTGGCCCGAATAAATATAAACTATCCGTACGCATTCCTTCGATGAAGAAACGTCCAAAACTATACCAAATAATATACAATAAGAAAACTTCGCCTTGTCTTAAAAAATTAGTTTTCTTTCTTAAGCTAATTAATAAAATAAAACCTAATACATTCCAAACTGACTCGTATAAAAACGTTGGTTGCCAATATTTTCCATCAATATACATATTTTCAATAATAAATTTCGGCAAATGTAATTTCTCTAGAAAAGCAAGGCTAGTTGGACCACCATGTGCTTCATGATTCATAAAATTGCCCCAACGACCGATAGCCTGAGCAAGAATTACATTTGGGGCAGCAATATCCAAAAACGTCCAAATATTAATCAAATGCGTGTAACAATAATAAAGTAACCACGCACCACCAGCTAGTAAACCACCATAGATGGCTATCCCACCAGCTCTAAAATTAAATACTTGAATTGGATCGGCTAAATAAGGCTGTAAATTAAAAATGATATAATAGATTCTTGCACCTATAAAAGATAAAGGTAAACCAATTAACATGAAGTCAAACACATCATCAGCCTTCATACCAACGCGGACTGCTTCTCTTGAGCTCAAATACATCGCTAATGCAATACTTGAAACCATGATAATAGCATACCAATAAATGGGTAAGCCAAATAAATCAAAAGCGACTCGATTGACCTGTTCACTACTCATTTTACTTCCTACTTTCCAGAATTTTCCGCTATCAACATAGACAATCGTTCTTCAAATTTTTTGGTTGCGTCAAAGCCCATCGTTTTAGCCCTAAAGTTCATTGCAGCCACCTCAATGATAATTGCTACATTTCGACCAGTTTTTACAGGAATTCGAATTTGTGGAATCGCTACTTCGCCAATTTCAACAGATTCGTTATCTGAACCTAGTCGATCATATTTTTTATCTTTATCCCATGCTTCAAGATAAACTGCTAGTTGTACTTGCATCGAGCCGCGAACCGCACTAGCACCAAACAAGTTCATCACATCAATAATACCAATTCCCCGAATTTCAATTAGATGCTCTAAAATTTTTGGTGGTTCACCAATTAAAGTTAAATCATCTTGTTTATAAACATCCACGCGATCGTCAGCAATCAAACGATGACCTCTTTTAATTAATTCTAAAGCTGTTTCACTTTTCCCAATCCCACTACTTCCTTGGATTAACACGCCTAAACCATAAACATCAACCAATACACCATGTACACTTTCACGAACAGCTAATTTACTATCTAAGAAACTGGATAATTGACCTAGTAAACGGGAAGTTGATACCTTTGAACGTAATACAGGGATTTGATTTTCCTCACAAGCTTGAATTAATTCTTTAGGTACATCTAGTCCTCTTGAAATCACAAAAGCAGGTGTTTCAGGCGCACACATTCGACGCATCACCATTAGACGTTCTTCTGGTAACATTTTTTGGGCAAATGTAATTTCTTTACTACCAAATAATTGAATTCGATTATATGAATAATAAGTAAAGTAGCCGGTTAACTCTAAACCTGGTCTAGATATATCACTAATTTTTATTTCTCGTTGTAATGCTTGCTCATCATCTGTAATGATTTCAAGCTGTAAAGCATTGACTAAATCAATAACTTTTACAATTTCACTCATAAATAACACCCTCTTTTTAAAACAATCTACTTATTTCTATTTTACCATTTGTCATCTAATATGACCACTTTATTCAACAATTCCTTTATTTTTATTGGATAATATTAGAATTTTTCAATAATAAAATAGAAAATGTTCGAATCATTTTATTTTATATCAATTATACAAGAAAGCGAATACATTGCAAAATAAAAAAGACAAATAGTCACTAATTACCATACTAGTAACTATTTGTCCATATACAGTATTTTTATCGATTCGCTTGATAATTATCAACGATAGTGTTAACTAATGCCATTAAAATCGCTACACCAATCGCTGAAAAGAAAGATGGAAAATAAAAATGATCCTTACCTAAAATGTTCGAAGTCATTAATAACATACATGAATTAACAATAAAGGTAAATAAACCTAGAGTTAAAATATTTAACGGCAGGGTCAATAGTAATAAAATTGGCCGAATCAATAAATTTAATAAAGATAAGATAAAACTTGCCAACAAAGCAGTAAAAAAACTGTCTACCATCAGTAAGTTTGGGAAAAAGACGGTAATTCCAATAAAAGTAAGCATAGTTACCACAATTTTTCCAAAATATGACATTAAAAGTCACTCCAATCATCTTCGCTATCAATTTTTTCAGCATCTTTTCGTGGACGATTATTGACATTTCGATTGCGATGGATAGATTTACTTGGTATATTATTTTGGTCTGGTTTAGGCATAATGGCTGCCAGTACGATATATAAAATCACCGCCGAAGCAAAACCAAACCCGGTGATAAAAAGAAAAACCACGAAAATTATTCTTAAAATTGTTGCATCGATGCCAAAATAATCAGCAAAACCACCTAAGACGCCGCTGACTACTTTATTTGTTGACTTGGTCAGCTTTTTCATCTTAATTCACTCATTTCTACTAAAATTAGTCATTATTTTTCAAATAGATTGTCCCTGTATTACTTGATAATTGAATAGTTGCCATTTTTTCTTCAATCTTGCGTAATTCAAGTACATGATTCATTTTTTCATTTTTCTCATTTAGCAACTCTACATTCGTTAAACGACTTTGAATATTACCAAATGTTGATTTCGCACAAATTTCCATTCCTAAATTTTTAGGTAAAGATAACTTAATATCGCCATTAACAGTACTTGCATTTAATTTTTCTAATTTGTCATTTCGGTATGAAAGACGAATAGTTCCATTGATCAAATTAACTTTGGCAGCAAGTGGTGTCGTATCCATTGTTACATTGCCATTGACTGTTTCGATGATTGTATCTACCAAAAGACTATTGGTAACTTCAATATTACCATTGGTTCCTTCAATCTCCAACATTGTTGCTTCAAAAGCATTCAATTTAATATCTCCATTGGTTAATTTCAAATAAAAATCTTTTCCTTGGATTTGTTCAAAACTTAAACGGCCATTTAACATTTTTACTGATACATGGTCATAACTCTTACTAGGTAAAAAGACTTCTAGATCAGCTTTTACACGTTTATTAGCTAGATAAAAGTACAGACGGTCTTGATTTACTGCAGTGTCTGTACGTGCTAAAATAGCTGACAATGGATCTGCTTCATCGAATTTTCCGTATATTTTCATCTTTGCTAAAATTTGGATATGATCTTGTGGCCAAGTTTTGAATTCAACTTTACCATGAGCCACCTTAAAATCTAAAATGGTTGGTTGATAATCTTCATAGTTAAAAACATGTTCCACACTAGCCACTGCTAAACCTGGTACTTTAATATTTACTGATTTCCATTCGACGTTTTCTTCCACTGTTTTTGAAATATTTTTAAACGATTTTTTTAAAAAACGCCCTAATTGGTTACTTACCTCAGTAAGTTTATCGCTAACTTGACTTAAGGTTTCACTAGCTTGTTCTTTCCAATCATCAGGAATTTTAAACTCAGAATCAGCCATTCCTGTCTTAGAATCATCTTTGACTGTTAATTGTTCAAGCCTATTTTCCAACTGTTCTTTGCGTTCAATTAATTGAGCCAATTCATCAGCAATTTGATGCTGTTGAGTTAAATTATTTGTTTGTTTTTCATAAGTTTCTTCTTCAGAAAAACCTTCTTGATTAACCTGTGTATTCAATACTTCATATTCTTCATTTAAATCAGAGATTTTGGCATTTACTACATCTAATTCAGATAAAATTTCACTTAATTGATCAGTTAAATTTTCAAACTCATTTTCGACAATTTCTTCCTCTTCTGTATTGAGACTAGGATTTTGAAACCACTCTTTTTCAGAAATTGCTGCTTTAGAAACATCAGGTCTAAAAGTTTGTTGACCGGTTTCTTTGGTAATATTTTCTAAAAGAACTAATGCCTCTTCAGTAGAGATAACACCTTGCTTAACTAAATCAAAAATACGTTTTCTTTCGTTCATTTCATATTGCCTCCTAATTGTAGTTTTCTACATTAATAGTATGACAGATTTCAATCAAACTAACATAGGTCTTAAGGACGAATTTTTATCATTTGATTGGTGAAAGTCTGTGAATAGTAAAAACTGCAACCAAATAGCTCGATTGCAGTTTTCATTATTATTCAGCTCGATTAGAATTAAGTTCAGTAATTTTACCAGTTGCTAAATAAACAATCCATTCGCAAATATTTGTCACATAATCGCCAATTCGTTCTAAATATTGTGCCACATTTAAATAATCTGTACCACAAACGACCGTATCTGGATTAGCTTTCATCGCAGCAATCGCATGATCATAAATTTCACGAAAATGTTGATTCACTCTTTCATCCATTGTAGCAATCATTCGTGCATCTTTTTCATCCATCTTCACATAAGCGACTAATACATTATCGACCATTTTTTTCACAGAATCAGACATCTCAGAAATTTCTTTTTCAATTTCTAAAATACGATTTTGTCCTTTAACTAAAATGGTTGATTTAGCAATCGATACCGCATGGTCACCCATTCGCTCTAAATCAGAACTTGCTTTCATTACGGTAATAATGCGACGTAAATCAGTAGTTACTGGTTGTTGCAAGGCAATCATTTCAAAACTTTTTTTCTCTAATAGCACTTCGATATTATTAATTTGTTCATCTTGGACAATTACTTCTTTTGCTAATTCTTTGTCATGTTGAACATAAGCACGAACTGACTTATGAATGGCTTTACTTACTAACATTCCCATTTCATAAAATTGATTGTGTAAATTTAACAAATCTTCTTCAAATTGTGAACGTAACATAAAAGCTCCTCCTATCCAAATCTTCCTGAAATATAATCTTCAGTTTCTTTCATCTTAGGACTTAAAAAGATATTTTTAGTATTGTCACATTCAATCAAATGACCATCCAAGAAAAAAGCGGTGCGGTCAGAAATACGAGATGCCTGTGACATATTATGCGTAACAATAATCATTGTATATTTTTCTTTTAATTCTAACAAAGTGTTTTCAATTTTACCAGATGAAATCGGATCTAGCGCACTGGTTGGTTCATCCAATAATATAATTTCAGGATCCACTGCTAATACGCGAGCAATACAAACCCTTTGTTGTTGTCCACCAGATAATGATAATGCACTTTGATGTAATTTATCTTTGACATCGTCCCAAACAGAAGCCGCTTTAAGACTTTCTTCAACAATTCGATCTAATTTTTGTTTGTCATTTTCCCCTTTTAAACGTAAACCATAAACCACATTTTCATAAATTGAAAACGGAAAAGGATTAGGTTGTTGGAAAACCATGCCAATTTCTTTACGTAATTCAACGGTATCCGTACGTGGACTATAAATATCGTTGCCTTTATATAAGACACTCCCTGTAATCGTTACTGTAGGAATCAAATCATTCATACGATTCAATGAGCGTAAATAAGTAGATTTCCCACATCCAGAAGGTCCAATCATCGCTGTAATCTCACCTTTATGGATATCTAGATTAATCCCTTTTAAAGCTTCTTTTTTCCCGTAATATAAATGTAAATCACGAGAGGAAATGATTGTTTCAGCCAAATTTTCTTCCCTCCACTTCTTTAACCAAAATGTCCAGATACATAATCTTCGGTTGCTTGGATTTTTGGTCGTGTAAAGATTTTACGCGTTTTATCATACTCAATAACATTACCCATATAGAAAAAGGCAGTATAATCGCTAATACGAGCAGCCTGTTGCATATTATGCGTAACAATCACAATTGAAAATTCTTCTTTTAAATGGATGAGCGTTTCTTCCACTGTCCCAGTTGAAATCGGATCTAGCGCACTAGCCGGTTCATCTAATAATAAGATATCTGGTTTCATAGCAATAGCTCGAGCAATACATAAACGTTGTTGTTGACCACCAGATAAGGCTAAAGCACTTTTATTTAAATTATCTTTTACTTGATCCCAAAGGGCTGCTTGTTTCAAACTAGTTTCTACAATTTCGTCTAATTTTTGTTTATCAGTCAACCCATGGCGTTTTAGGGCAAAAGTGATATTTTCATAGATTGATTTACTAAAAGGATTTGGTCTTTGAAATACCATTCCAATATGTTTTCTCGCTTCGTAAACATCTACTTCAGAAGAATTGATATCTACCCCACGATACATAATTTTTCCTGTTACTTTAGTATTAGCAATACTATCATTCATGCGATTTAACGAACGTAAATAAGTAGATTTCCCACATCCAGAAGGTCCGATTAAAGCTGTAATTTTATTTTTTTCAAATTGTAAATCTACACCTTTAATTGCTTCATTTTGGCCATACCAAACATGCAAGTCTTCGGTATGTAGGGCAATTTCTTTTTGTTCATCTAAACGAATCACATGACGCTCATCTAAGTTATAAGTTTTCATTGAACAAATCTCCTTAAGCTGAAGTCATTTTCTTATGCAATCTCTTTCCTAATGCACGAGCACCAAAGTTAAATAGTAAGACTGCGATAATTAATACTGCAGAGGCTCCTGCTGATACACTCGCACCATCTGGCATGGTTCCTTCAGAATTAATTTTCCAAATGTGCACAGCTAAAGTTTCTGCTTGCCGGAAAATACTTATAGGGCTAGATACACTTAATGGATTCCAGTTAGTAAAATCAAGAGCTGGCGCTGATTGACCTGCAGTATAAATCAAGGCTGCTGCTTCACCGAAAATACGACCAGAACTTAAAATTAACCCGGTTAAAATCCCTGGTGAAGCCTCTGGTAAAACTACATGTACCACTGTTTCCCAACGTGATAAACCTAAAGCTAAGCCAGCTTCACGCTGTGTAAAATGTACAGAACGTAAAGATTCTTCAATATTACGTGTTAATAAAGGTAAATTAAATAAAGTTAGTGCTAAAGCACCTGATAAAATAGAAAAACCATATTGAAATTGGATAACGAAAACTAAGAAACCAAACAAACCAACAACGACAGATGGTAATGAACTTAAAATTTCAATGGCCGTACGAATTAAATCTGTTAACCAGTTCTTTTTCGCATATTCAGATAAATAAATTCCAGCACCCAAAGATAGTGGAAAACTTATAATCAATGTAACAATTAGTAAATACAATGAGTTAAATAGCTGAATACCAATGCCCCCACCAGCTTGATAGGCTTTAGATGGTGAAGTTAAAAACTTCCACGAAACATGAGGCAATCCTCTAAATAGGATATACAGTAACATGGCTGCCAAAATTAAAACAATCACTCCAGAAATCGCATATAATATTCCTGTAGCAATTTTATCTACACGTTTTGCATTCATCTTATTTTAAGGCTCCTCTCTTGCCAATCATTCGAATTACAATATTGAAAACTAATGACATAGCTAATAAAATTAGCGCCAATGACCATAATACATTGTTTTCAACTGTTCCCATGATTGTATTTCCAATACCCATTGTCAAAATAGACGTCAGGGTGGCTGCTGGTGTGACTAAACTTGTTGGCATCAAGGCTGCATTCCCCACTACCATTTGAATAGCCAACGCTTCACCAAAAGCTCGAGCCATACCAAAAACAACAGCGGTTAAAATACCTGGAACTGCCGAACGTAAAACCACCTTATAGATTGTTTGCCAGCGTGTTGCTCCTAAAGCTAATGAAGCTTCACGATAGTGTCTAGGTACTGCTTTTAATGCATCTACAGTCATCGTGGTAACTGTAGGTAAAATCATAACGAATAAAACAAACGTTCCGGCTAAAATCCCAAAACCTGTTCCTCCAAATACTGAACGAACTGCTGGAACGATGACAGATAAACCAATAAAACCATAAACAACAGATGGAATACCTACCAACAACTCAATAACCGGTTGTAAGAATTTTTGTCCTTGCTTAGGTGAAATTTCTACCATGAAAACCGCAGCACCGATAGCAAATGGCGTTGCAATAATCGCTGATAAAAAAGTAACTAAAAATGAACCCAAAATCATTGGCAAAGCCCCCACTTTTGGTTGACCATTTGCACCTAATTCAGCCGGATTCCATTCAGTACCAAATAAAAAGTCCATTACATTTACCTTATCTACAAAAAATGTAGCTAAACCTTTACTGGCAACAAAGTAAAAAATAGAAACAACTACCAAAACAATAATAGCTATACAGATAAAACTGATCAGTTTACCACGTTGTTCCATCTTTGCTCTTTTTGATTTTTTCATTAAAATCTCTTTCATATCTTCCAAGAGGTTTCCTCCTCCAATTCTTTCATCTTTTCTAAGTTTATCGATTTAATTTCAATTTTGGATAAAGCTTGTGTGAAAACTAAGTAAAGATTGTAAATTTTGTGTAAAGATTTAATTGATGACATTCCCTTGCCAATCGCGCTTTACTTTCATCTCCGAAATTGGAATATACCCTAGTTTACCTACCATATTTTTTTGCACATCACTAGATAAAACATAATCTAAAAATTGTTTGGTTAAATCTTTAGGCTGACCTTTTGTATACATATGTTCATAAGACCAAATAACCCATTTATTGGTCGTAACATTATTAACGGTTGGTTTAATACCATCAATTGATAAGGTCGCAACATCTTTATTTACATAGGAAAAAGCCACATAACTAATCGCTCCTGGTGTATCCGCTACAATTTGGCGAACGGTACCACTTGAATCTTGCTCTTGAGAAGGTTTGGCTTCTTTACCATCAAGCACCCAGCGTTCAAAAGTTCCTCTTGTGCCACTGCCTGCTGCCCGATTTAAGATGACTACATCTACATCATTCCCACCAACTTGTTTCCAGTTAGTGATCTCACCAGTAAATATTTTTTGTAAATTTTGCATAGAGATATTTTTTACCCCAACTTTTTTATTTACAATTGGTGTAATACCTACAACAGCTACTTGATGATCCACTAATTCTTTCGCATTAATCCCGCTTTTTTCTTCAGCAAATACATCAGAATTACCGATATTTACTGCGCCAGACTGCACTTGACTAAGACCAGTCCCACTACCGCCACCTTGAACATTGATAAATTTACCGGGATGTTTTGACTGATATTCTTCGGCAACAGTTTCAACTAAAGGTTGTAAAGCGGTGGATCCTACTGCCGTAATCGATTGACCGTGATCAATCCATTTACTACAGCCAGTAAGCAAAACCGTCCCTAAAAAAATTGGTAAAATGAGTTTTAATTTTTTCATTCAAATAAAGCTCCTTATATTTATTACAATTATCTGTCAGAATCATTCTGAGTCATTTTTATTTTATCATGTTCTTTACATTACGCAAATTAAGAGTCCTTTTAAAACCATTGATAAATTACGTTATCCACCTTACTTGTCTGTTTTTTATAGACAAATAAAGTGTGTTTCTTTACAAAAAAACAGCCAATCGTAAGACTGACTGTTTTAATAAATAATGGATTAAATTTTCAAGAATCGACGCATTGAGATTACAGATCCTAATGCACCAATTAAAATACCAATTAATACTAACACGCCACAAATTTGGATGGTAAAGGTACTTGGAGGTAATAAATGATAACTTGAACCTAAAATCTGCGGTTGATTCAATACTCTAAAGGCTGAACGATAACCAAAGAAAATAATCACACACGGAATAATAGAACCAATGATACCAATCCATGCACCTTCTAGGAAAAACGGCCAACGAATATAGCCATTTTTCGCTCCTACCAAACGCATAATTTGAATTTCACGTTGGCGAGACATAATCGTAATACGAATGGTATTTGAAATTAAGAAAATAGCCACAAAGACTAATAACACAGCTGCACCTAAGCCCCATGTACGCATACCTTGAGTAATTTTTAAAATCTTATCTGAAGGAGCACCACCATAGTCTGCTCGATGAACATTTTTCAATTTACCAGCAGCTTTAGCTACAGCCTTGATAGTTTGAGGATCTTTAGCCTTTACAATAAAATTATCGTAAAGTGGATTGCTATCCCCTTCAAACACTGACCAAACTGAACCCATACTGTCTTCTAATTTTTTTAATTCCTCATCTTTACTTGAAAAAGATACAGATTTTACATTTGGTAAATTTTCTAGTTCCTCTTTTAATTTATCAATATCTTCTTGAGTCGTACCGATATCTACTAGCACAGAAACGTCTACATTATTTTCAATATCTTCTGCTAATTTTGTAGCATTCATAATCAACGCCAAAAAGATACCTAGTAAAGTCAAACTAATAGTTACTGCAGTTGCTGAGGCAATTGTCATTAACCCATTTCTTTTTAAACTCTTCAAACTTTCTAATAAATGTCTGAAAAAGGTCCTAATCATCATATCCATAATCTCCTTCCACCTGATCACGAATAATGCGACCATTTTCAATGGCAATTACGCGATGACGAATCGTATTTACAATTGTACTATTATGCGTTGCCATCACAACAGTTGTGCCTTGTGCATTGATACGCTCTAATAGTTTCATAATTTCCCATGAATTTTCAGGATCAAGATTCCCTGTTGGTTCATCGGCAATCAAAACTTTAGGCATATTTACAATGGCGCGAGCAATCGAAACCCTTTGTTGTTCCCCACCAGAAAGTTCACTTGGGAAAACACGAACCTTATGTTTCAAGCCAACTAAATCCAAAACTTCCATTACACGTTTTTTAATTTCACGAGGTTTTTTACCAATTACTTGCATGGCATAAGCAACATTTTCATAAACTGTTTTCTTCGGCAATAATTTATAATCTTGGAAAACCACACCTATTTCTCGTCTAAGATAAGGTATTTCACGATTTTTTATTTTCAATAAATCATAATCAGCGACTTTTAAGACACCTTTTGTTGCTTTTTCTTCACGATACATTAATTTGATAAAGGTTGATTTACCAGCACCTGAAGGGCCAACTACATATACAAATTCACCTTGATCGATATTTATTGTGATATTACGTATAGCTGTTGTACCGTTGGGATATTTTTTCATAACATCCTTCATTTCAATCATAGCTATCTCTCCAAATCTTTATTCATACTTTCCTAGTATAGCATTTTTTTGTTGCAAATTGCTTGCAGTAAGTTACAGTTTTATTTCATTATAATAACTTTTAATCTTGTTTTTGCTGTAAGCGATATTTTAGATAAGCATCAATAAAGCCATCCAATTGTCCATCCATCACCGCTTGAACATTCCCTGATTCATAGTTTGTACGATGATCTTTAACCATTGAATATGGATGAAAGACATACGAACGAATCTGTGAGCCCCAACCGATTTCCATTTGCTCACCACGTAAAGCCGCTGCTTCTTGCTCTTGTTTTTCTAATTCCAATTGATAAAGTTTTGATTTCAACATGCCCATCGCTTGCTCACGGTTTTTTAATTGAGAACGTTGTGCCTGACTGGAAACAACAATACCGGTTGGTAAATGCGTGATACGAACGGCTGATTCTGTTTTATTGATATGTTGTCCACCAGCACCGCTTGCTCGAAATGTATCAATTTTTAAATCATCTGGATTAATTTCAATATCAATATTTGCATCTAGTTCTGGCATAATATCAACCGAACAAAAAGATGTATGGCGACGTTTCGCTGAATCAAATGGGGAAATGCGTACTAGTCGATGAACCCCTTTTTCAGATTTTAAATAACCATATGCATTATGTCCTTTAATCAATAAAGTCACGCTTTTAATGCCGGCTTCATCACCAGCTAAATAATCTAAAGTTTCTACTTGAAAATGGTGTTTTTCAGCCCAACGTGTATACATTCTTAAAAGCATACTCCCCCAATCTTGTGATTCGGTTCCACCAGCTCCTGGATGCAATTCTAAAATGGCGTGATTATGATCATAAGGCTCATCTAATAATAAAGATAGTTCATAGCTTTCTAACTGTTCAGTTAAATTTTGCAAACCATCTATTAATTCAGTAGCCACTTCAGGATCATTTTCTTCGATATACATTTCAAGTAATATTTCCAAATCTTCGTAAGCTTGATTCATTTGTTGGAATTGTTCATAGGTTTCTTTGTTCACATTATTCTCATTAATTAACTGTTGTGCTGCAATTGCATCATCCCAAAACGTAGGATCAGCCATTTGATGTTCAGCTTGGGCAATTGCCTCTTCTAACCCATCAAGGTCAAAGAGACCCCCTAAAACTTTGAATTTTCTCAGCAATAGTTGCTAGCTGTGCTTTAATTTCTGTAATTTCCATACAATCTCTCCTCATTATTTGTTTTTTATAGTTATAAACCAAAACACAAGGGCGAACACTCACCCTTGTGAAATATTTTTATTTTACATTTTTACCATGACAATTTTTAAATTTCTTGCCGCTACCGCATGGACAAGGATCATTGCGGCCAACTTTTTCTACACGAATTGGTTTGCGTTGAGCAGAATTAGCTTCATCTAAATTAGTTTGTTGCGCTGTTTGCGTTTGTTCACGTTGAACATTTTGGCGAATTTCTGCTTTCATAAACAAACGTGTTACTTCAAACTCAATAGCTCCAATCATTTCTTCAAACATGGTAAACCCTTCTGTTTGATAAGCTACTAACGGATTGTTTTGTCCATAAGCACGTAAACCAATTGATTGACGTAATTGATCCATCGCATCAATATGTTCTGTCCAATTCGCATCAACAACACGTAAGATAACAACTTTTTCA
>DYWZ01000073.1 GCA_020742395.1 Enterococcus columbae | reverse complement strand
CAATCAGATTGCTATTGTAACAGGCGAGCTTTCGCTTGTGCAAGGGCTTTGCAAGTGACCGATCTTCGTCTCGGCCACCCTTGCACGCTCAGCAGCCTATTTGACAAAAAGCGTCAATTGAAAAAGAAAATAAAAACAGGAGAGAAAGTCATCGAAAGAATAACTTCCTCTCCCATCGACTTAATTGCCAACAACACTAGTTGACAAAGAGCCCAAAGACTTATCTATTTAAACATTAGAAACTACGCTACTTTTCCTTCTTTTAACGCTAAACGTTCAAAGAAATTTAACACTTGTTCCATGAAAAATCCAGTGGTCAATACGCACAAAATCGTCCCTACCCCAAAGTTTTGGCTGCCTAACAGTAAACCTAAAATAACCATTCCCGCATCTAAGCCAATTCGGATATATCTTAATGGAAAACGAGTCGCTTTGACCAACATCATCGTTAAGCATTCAATAGCCGCTGAGCCTAGCTGAGCAGAAACATAAATGCCCACACCTAGACCATAAACAACAATGCCTACAATCGCAGCCAGCCAATGATGATTAGCAATAAATTCGTTAGCTAAAATATAGGGACTTAAAAAATTCACCGTTAAGCCCACACCAAAAGCATTAGCAAAACTACCTAAGCCCACTTGCTTACGATCAAAAATCAAAGCAAAGGCTAAAACAATCAAATTAAAGGTCAAGCTTAAATACCCAAACTGCCACGGAACAAAGTTCATCCATCCAAATAATGCAACACTTAACGTATCAACACCTAACGTACTAGCAATCATTAAAGTAATTCCTAGTGCGACCAATAACGTACCCACCACTACTTTCAGTATTTGATGGCCTTCAATTTTTCTCTTCATGCGTACGCCTCGCTTTTCTGCCATTTTATAGTTTTTTTGACTATAAATAGTATACAAAATTGCTAGCCAGCTAAAAAGGTCAATTGTCCTTTTCTCATCTAATTTTTAATCCTTAATTTTAACGTCAAAAACCAGCATCTAAAAATTAGCTGCTGGCTTTTCTTCAAGGATTAATGATAGGCTTGCTCTATTAAGTCTTTTACAGCCTTTTTAGTCGCTTCATCAGCAAAAGAAGCGTCGATAGCATCTACGTTTAACTGTTTCATCTGCGCTAAGGTTAGCTGAAAATGCGTGACTAAAAGTTGATATTCTTTAGTTAAAGTTGTATTAGAAACCGTCCGATTATCTGTATTAATTGCCATTTTTAACTCTTGGGCTAGAAAATAAGGAAAGGGATAATGTTCGATACAATTAATTGCATTCGTTTGTAAATTGCTCGTTGGACATAACTCAAGCAATACATTCTTCGCCTTACATAATTCAATCGCTGCTAAATCATCTTTAATCGCCACCCCATGACCAATACGAGTTGCCCCAAGCTGAACTGCTTCCACTACATGATGCGCACAACCACATTCACCAGCATGTAAGGTGATTTGTAGCTGATGAGCTTTAGCCGCTTGAACAACCGCTTTTCGATGGCCTAAAGCATCGCGTTCATCACCGGCATAATCAAAACCCACGATCTGCGCTTGCTGTAAAGCAGCAATTTCACGAACCATTTGTAAATTTCGTTCATTCTCATGATGACGCAAAGCACAAACCAATAGATTGGCCCTCACCTCATATTGTTCTTGTGCTAAGCGAATCCCTTTGAGTACGGCTATCATCACCTGCGCTAAGCTCAAGCCTGCTCGTGTATGGAGTAATGGCGCAAAACGAATCTCGATATAACGAACATTCTCCTTAGCCACTTGCTCGATTAAATCAAAAGCGGCCATTCTTAGATTTTCTTCGCTTTGCAGTAAAGGTAAAACAGCATCAAAGCTATCTAAGTATGCCTGTAAATTAGCACATTTCTTCGGTGCCTGTGCCTTTTGTAAATTTTCAAGTGGATAACCATCCTTTATTGCTAATTTTTTTAAAGTAGCCATACTGACCGAACCATCCAAATGACAGTGCAACTCCACTTTTGGTAATGCTTGAATTAATTCTGCGTTCATCCTTGATTAATCCTCCCAAGATAGATATTATGCGAATTATAGCAAATCTAGCTCAAAAATCAAAGGAAAGATTAAAACTCAATTTTTAACAGCATCTGTTTATATTGATGTGGAGATAAGAAAATTTTTTTCTTATCTGTAGAAACCTCATCTGCTAATCGTAATTTTTGAATCACTCGTCCTACGGTGCGGACACTAATACCAAGTTGTTTAGCAATTTCTTGGTAAGAAGCGGCAACGACTAATTCATTTTCTTTCGTCGTCGCCAGTAAGTGACTTTTTTGCTCGTAATAAGTAACCAAATAAAAACGAACACGATCAATAGCTTTGGCATAGTAAAATAATCCATCATTGCCTGAGCGTGTATATAAATCTTGGGCTAACCAAGCCATACATTTACGCATCAACTCCACATCTATTTGCAACCTACGATAGATGGTCACAGCCGGCAAGCGTAAGACCTCCAGGGGCGTTTTAGCAATCACGGTGGCAATCGCATGCTCCTTTTGGGCGATAACTTCTAAAAGACCAACAACTCCTTTATTTTCATCTAATTGAAAATAGCTATATTCATTTCCATCCGCATATTCTCTTAAGCCAACCGCCTCACCAGATAAGACGAAATAGACATCACTAGGAAAATCTCCTCTAGAAACCACCGTCTGCTTCGGCTGAAAGCTTAACTTTGTTCCTTGTTTGAGTAATTCAAGGGGCAAATCATGCACATTGAAATGTCCAGTTAGCTGATATTGTTGCCACAAAGAGAGTAGTTCATCCATATCCTTCATCTCCATTACGACTCATTTGTTATTAGTATATCATTATAAAAAAGCGCTTTACAACAATTGTAACAAAAAAACATTAATCAAAAAATGCTATCATTGATTAATGCTTTTGTCATTTATTTATTTAATAAGCTAGCCGCTTTTTGATCAATAATTACGGTAACATGCGGATGCTTTTGTAAAATACTAGCCGGTAAGCTTTCTGTTACTTCACCTTCTAGCATAGCTTGAATGGCTTTTGCCTTCTTTTCGCCAAAGGCTAATAAGACAATTTCTTTACTTTGCATAATAGAAGCAATCCCCATTGATAAGGCATGAGTTGGCACTTCTTCTTTGCTAGCAAAATAACGTTGATTAGCAGCAATCGTCGATGGGGTTAAGGCTACAACGTGAGTGGTTTCATCAAAAGAAGTCCCAGGTTCATTAAAACCGATATGGCCATTTTCCCCAATTCCTAAAATTTGAAAATCAATTGGATTAGCTTGAATAATCGAATCATAGCGTGCGCATTCAGCAGTTAGATCACTTGCTAAACCATTAGGTAAATAAGTTTCTTTAAAAGGTTTATGATTGAATAAATGTTGATTCATATAGTAACGATAACTTTGTTCATTTTCACCACTTAAACCAACATATTCATCTAAATTAATTGAAAGACATTCTGAAAAATCTAAATCACTTTTAATCATCACTTCGTATAACGTTTCTGGGGTACCGCCAGTGGCTAAGCCAAAGTTCCGTTTACCTGCTAAGAAAGCTGTCTGTAATAATTCGAATGCTTTTTGACCACCTTCAACTGCATTTTTTACTTGAATAATTTTCATACGATCCCCTCCTGATTGGTATATGCCAATTTTAGCATAGAATTTTATATTTGTCTAGACCAATTTTGAAACAAAAAAGAAGGCGAGGAACACTCCTCACCTCAAAAAAAGAATTATGGAAAAGTAAGGAACTACTCGGCAGCATGTTCATAACTAGCTACAATTTCTTGTACTAGTGTTTCATCAGTTAATTGAGTCACTTCTTTGACCACTTCTTCAGAAGCAGCCGCTTTCAAGCCAGCACCTAATAATTGGAAAGTGAGTGTACCAGATACACCACCAGCAATTACAGATAAGAATAATAATGGTTTCATCATTACATATGGGAAGTAAATTTCATGAATACCACCCAAGAATTGAATGATAATTGCACCTGGAGCTGAAGATTTAGCAGAACCTTTACCAAAAATCATGAAAGCAAGTAATACCTCTAAACCAGGACCAGGATTAGTTTCTAATAAGAATAGGATTGATTTACCAGTTTGTAATGATTGCTTAGTACCAAGTGGTGTTAAAATCCCGTGGTTAATCGCATTGTTTAAGAATAAAATTTTTGCAGGATTAATAAATACGTTTGCTAGATGAACAGCTTTTAGCTTAACGATAAATATTTCACAAATTATATTTACAAAAAAACAAAGCTAAAAAAGCACTTGACACAGTAATTGAAATAAAATATTTACTATGCCGGCCAAAAACATAATGCCGATTGCTTGTTTTTTATATCTAAATAGCAGATAAAAACTGACAAAGAATATGACAATAAACCCACCAGCAGTGAATTGATCTACTATAGTAACTTTTGAGAATGTAAACGTACTTTTGAAAATACTCCAACCTGCTAAGGCAATTAAGGCAATTACCACTGGGCGTAAGGTAGCTAAAATAATTTTCATCACTTTAAGAGAACGATATTTCATATATAGTAACGATAAGATTGTCACAATAATACAAGAAGGCAAAACACAGCCTAAAGTTGCCGTTAGCGCACCTTGCACCCCATTAACTTTAATTCCTACAAAAGTTGCGGCATTAATTGCAATTGGTCCTGGCGTCATTTGAGAAATAGTTACCAGATTATTAAATTCATTTTCAGTTAACCAATGATGCGCAAGTACTACTTCATTATGGATTAACGGTAAAGCTGCATATCCTCCACCGAAGCTAAAAAGACCTACTTTTATAAAACTATAAAATAATTGCCATTCAATCATTACTTTCTCTCCTAACAACATAAATCGCTTGTATCATACCAATTAATAAACTAATGAAAATAATGGTCACTGCATTGATCGATAAAAATAGATTAGCTACAATCACCACTACAAAAAGAAGCAAATCAAAATAGTTTTTATCTTTTATATATGGCCAAAGCATCTCAATGATCACTTGCAAAATCAGAGCAACTATCCCCAATTGCATCCCGGTCAATAACCATTGCATCCAAATGATTTGAATAAAAAACTGATAACTATAAGCTAAAAGTGAAATAATGATTAATGGAGGTAAAATAGTCGCACTAACGGTAACTAACACTCCTAGTATCCCTGCTAATTTATAGCCTACTGCAATCGCTCCGTTAATTGCAATCGCCCCTGGTGCTGATTGAGCAATAGCTACAAAATCTAACATTTCTTCTTCATCAATCCATTGATATTCCTTTACAAATTTTTGTTGCATTAAAGAAATAATGACATAGCCGCCACCAAATGTTACTGCACTTAAATAAAAAGTAGCTAAAAATAAACGAGCCAATGATACTTTTCGCATTTAGTTTTTCCTTTCTCAGTATATTTAGCAATCCTTATGTCAAACTATGCTTCAAGCATAGCATATGACCTAAAACAAATGAAAAATTATTTGTTTTTTTCTAAAAAAAATTTAGATGATTCAAATGAAAAAAACAGTTTAAAAGTCAAGCTATTTCATTTCAAAAAAAGAAAAAATAGTTTGACTTTTTCTCAAAAAAACCTTTTTAAATAATGTTAACAGCTAATATAAAATAATTTTATCAACAATTCCTCCGTAAATGTTTAAACGTTTTAACAAAATATATTATCAAAAGAAAAAAACATATGAAAACTATCAAAGTTTACATAGTTTAGCCATTTATTAGTTAAATGTCGCTAACGATTTTATTTATCTACATTATTTTTTTATCTAAAAAAACAAGTCTTTAATTAGAATTATTCAAAATAGTTGATTCACAAGTATTTTTTGTATATTAAAACAACAAAATATAAAACTTCTACTCAAACGATAGCTTCTTGCAAAAATAACAAACTCAAAATACGATAACTTCCGTTATGAATATAAAAACCTTATCATACCAATATATGAAAATTGCTTTTTTGTAAAAAATTGTATAATTAAAAGTGTGGAAGGGCTATTAAAATAATTAGAAACAAGTTATTATCAGAACAAAATTTCTAGAAAGGACGTGCCGACATGGTAAAGACAAGTGGCTACCGTAAAATTGCTAATGATATTATGAACAAAATTCAACGTGGTACTTTTCGCTCAGGCGAAAAATTACCTAAACAGACTGAACTTGCCGATTTCTATGAAACAAGTCGTGTAACTGTCCAAAAAGCTTTGAATGTCCTAACACTAGAAGGATACGTCGCTTCTAAAAAAGGGATGGGTACTTTTGTTAAGAATCAAAGCGATGACAGCGCACTATATGAATCTAATGTTGCCGAGCCGGTTGGTCTTTCACAAAAAGTACATGGTATGCAGGCAGTAACTAGTAAAGTGGTTTCGTTTCATGTACGTACCCCCAAAGAAGAAGAATGCGAAAAATTAGCCATTCGCCCAGTAGACAATGTTTACGATATTATCCGTGTAAGATATTTAGATAATCAACCTTTCAGAATTGAGTATACGGTTATTCCGGTAGGTGTTTTACCTGAACTCAATACCGCTGTATTAGAAAATTCACTTTATCAATATGTAGAAAAAACAACTGGTCAAACGATTGGTTCTGCTATTCGAAAAATTAAAGCTGATATGTCTGATCGCTATGATCAAAAATATTTGGAATGTCAATTGTTTGATTCTGTCTTAGAAATCGAACAAGTCGTTACTTTTTCAGATGATCGACCTTTTGAACTATCAGAAATTTGTTATCGTTATGACAAAGGTTGCTTTATCGCAATCCATTCAATATAATATTTGTCAGGTGAAAAATGTTACCATTAACTACTTTCACCTGATTTTTTTTGATTAAAAACAAAGAGAGGATGTTTTACCATCAAAAAGAAATTATACTATCTAATAGGTCTATTTATCGTATGTCTAGGTGGATTAGTATTTTTTGCGGGCAATTATTTTTATAATTACGCAGTAGTGCCTAGTAATAAAGATTTCTTGAATCACTCTACACATTTAACTGCTACTGAAAAAGCAAATAAATTGTGGTTTAAACAAGATGCTGCAAAAGAAAACTGGTATATCACCAGTTCAGATCATTTAAAATTACGAGCAATTTTCGTACCTGCCACTAATGTAAAAAGTGACAAATATGCACTGATTGCGCATGGTTATATGAGCCAAGCTAAAAATATGTATGATTATGCCAAGTTATATCATGACTTAGGTTATAACGTTGTCATGCCTGATGCTCGTGGCCATGGTCAAAGTGAAGGAGATTACATTGGTTTTGGTTGGCCAGAACGTAAAGACTATCTCCAATGGATACAATCGATTCTTCAAAAAGACAAAAATGCGCAAATTATCTTACATGGAGTAAGTATGGGTGGGGCTACAGTAATGATGACTAGTGGTGAAAATCTTCCTCATAATGTTCGCGCAATTGTAGAAGATTGTGGTTATAGTAATGTTAATGATGAACTAGCCTATCAATTAAAACAGCTTTTCCATCTACCCGCTTTCCCATTAGTACCGATTACTAGCTTATTTACCAAATTAAAAGCTGGCTATTTTTTTGGTGAAGCTGATGCACGAAAACAATTAGCTAAAAACCATACACCTATCTTATTCATTCACGGGAAAAAAGATACTTTCGTCCCTTTTTCTATGCTAAATGAAGTTTATCAATCAACCAATGCGCCAAAAGAAAAATATATCGTGACAAAAGCTGAACATGCTACGGCCTATAAAACTAATCCAAAAGCCTATCAACAAAAAATTCAACAATTTCTAAACAAATATCTTTCCTAAAGATTCATTTTACTTATTCTTCACCGTTTGAGAATTTCAAACGGTGATTTTTTTGTCATTTTGAGCATTTTTTTGTTTTTTTCCGTTTTAATTAACCTACAAAAAAAGTTATTTTCCCAAACTTGCAAACCTATTATGTAAACCTATTATCGTTAGTATGATAATGTTGTTATCAAATCAATCATAACAAACATTAAACAAGAAAAATAATGCACATTCATGAAAAATAGCTAAAAATACCTTAAAACCAACGTTTTAGGGGGTATTATATAAATGAAAAAGGGTTGAATATCTACAAATTTTATCGATAATAATTATTGTAGTTAGCTTAGTATGTAAACGCCCCTTGAAATCATTGTTTACATACTGAAGCTATTTGTAAACGTATATATGGGAAAACATTCAAACTATTTAGGAGGGCAAAAGCATGAAAAAAATCACACAAAATTTTTCTTAGCAACTATGTTTTTAAGTACAGCAATTATCGGTGGACATTTTATCTTTGCTACACAAGATACGCCACAAACAATTGTTGCTGATAAACTTTCAGATATGGGACAACTTTTAAAAATAGATGCCGCGATTTTTGCCACACAACCAACTAACAAAAAACAAGAAACACAGACAAATTCAGATAACTCAGCAAAAATTGTGGCCGCGACTACTTTGGAGAGTACTTTAAATAGTGTTATTGAGCAGTCAGATCAATCTTTGGCTAAGGTGCAAGAAATTGCCAATGATATATAAGAAAAACCAGAACAAGCAAAGACAGCCCTTGTTTAACCAGATGAACAAAAAGCAAATACTTTTGCTCACACTGGTCAAACACAAGCACCTGAAGAAGTTAGTGGCGAAAAAATGATTTCATCAACAACTGCTCAAGATGTTGATATACAAAAGGTGGTAGCAACACCTGTAGCTAATCAACAAACGCCTGCTCAACAAGTAGCAGCTAAGCAAGAAACACAAACAGACACCAGTGGTTTTAACTTTAATGGCCATCATTATCCACTTGCTTGGTTTAGTGGTTCAGGTTATGTACCAGCAGATGATAATATTTATCGTTGGCAAGAACTACCTAATCATTTCTTAATTGAACGAGCTGGTAGTGCTGGGGCAACCATTCGTGAATTAGGCGTAGGTTCTAAGGTAGTTATTGATGGACAAACCTATACTGTCTTTAAAGTATTATCGCATGTCCAAAATGATGAAAATGCTTGGAATATTTTAACCTCTCAAGGTGCCACTGTTACTTGGCAAATTTGTAATGCAACCTATGGCTCAAATGGTTTAGCCACATTAACATTATGGTTTGCAGCATAAAAAGCTGTATATAACATAAAAATCGGAGAGAATCTATCAAAGATTTCTCCGATTTTTTGATATAATTATATAAAGATTAATCCTAAAGCATAGCAAACCACATAAATCAACGAACCTATCGCCAATATTTTAACCGCACAAATAAAGGTTTCTCGTTTCACTTGTTTTTGATAAAATTGTTTAATTTGTGGATAAACAACCAATAGACTAGCTAAGGCTAAAATCGTACTCACTGGCGCTAAGTGTAAAATCACTGAAAAAACAATGGATAAATAAGCGATAATGTTTAGCCCTATAAATAGTTGTAAACTACGCTTTTTACCCAAATAATGTACAATAGTATAGCGATTATTTTTTTCATCTTCTTCTAAATCACAAATATTATTCGCTAACATTAAATTCGCAATCCAAAGAGTATTTGGTAATGAAATGAGAAAAATATGACCAATCGTTGCTATATCCCAAGTAAATTGATGATAAGCATTTAAATACACGCAAATTAGACTAATCATAAAGCCCATTGTAAATCCGGAAAAAAATTCTCCTAACGGTAAGCTAGAGAGCGGCCTTGGACCTGAAGAATAAAAAATCCCTACCAAGTAACAATACAGTCCCATCAATAATAAGGGCCATCCTACAAAATAAGCTAAAATGATTCCCATTAATGCTGACACGACAATTAGTCCTGTCATCAACCAAAAAACTAATTTTAAGGACAGATTTTCCCGACCAATAATGTTAGTCTTTTCTTTATAATCGTGAACATCGGTTGCGTGATGGTAATCATTATAATTATCCAAAATATCCACTGCCATATTAAAAAGAAACATCGCAATAAAATAAATCACCACATAGGCAAAATGGATTGAATGATAATGATACCAACTATAGCACAAACCAATTAGAAAAGGTAAAACACTAGCTGTTTTAGCTTTAAATTCAACTAGTTCTAAAAAAACTTTTAATGACACATTTTCAACTCCATTCAATTTTTCAGTTCAGTCATTTCCTATTCTAACCATAATAATGTAAAATGTAGCTATAAGAATTAGCTGAAAGGAATACGTCATGACAACATACTGGAACAATTATCCCACGATTCAAAATAAACTCCAAGCTGTTTGCTCATTTTTAGAAGCAGAACTTCGCTTAAATAATCCGACGATTCAAAATACCTTAATTGAACTAGCACAGTCGGGAGGCAAACTATTACGCCCAGCTTTTTGTTTGCTATTTGCTGAGCTTGGCTCTAATCAAAAACAAAGTGACTTAATTAAAGTGGCTGCTTCTTTAGAGATGCTACATATGGCTACCTTGATTCATGATGATATCATCGATGATTCTCCATTAAGACGTGGAAATATCACCATTCAATCCAAGTATGGAAAAGATGTCGCGGTTTATACTGGTGATGTTTTATTTACTAAGTTTTTTGAAGTCTTAATTAGTGTAATGAATGGATCAGAATACTTAGCTTACAATGCACAAACAATGAAACGCATCTTACTTGGTGAATTAAATCAAATGACCATACGTTTCAAATTGGATGAAACCATTTATGATTATTTACGTAGCATCAAAGGAAAAACGGCTGAATTATTTTGGTTAGCTTGTAAAGAAGGGGCTTATTTCGGTGGATGCGATGTGCAAACAGTACGTTTAGCCGGCCGAATTGGTCGTAACATCGGTTTTGCTTTTCAAATCTATGATGATATCCTAGACTATACTGCTGATCAGGATAAACTTAAAAAGCCAGTGCTTGAAGACTT
>DYWZ01000072.1 GCA_020742395.1 Enterococcus columbae | reverse complement strand
ATTTTTCTTATTTTGTTTTCGATAACTTCAACGTCTCTTTCATTGGATAAAGCATTTTCCATTAAATAGCGTGAGGCTATACCGCTGTCTTCTTTACTGATATAACCCGCTCGATATTCCGGCAACTGCATGCAGAATGAAAGAGTATTACACAATATCTGAATAGCTCGTGCATCATTCTTTAAGCTTTTAACATGAGTTTGAATCTCATCAAGGGATGCAGTCGCATTGTCTAATGTCGGAAATACCTTTGATTTTTCTTGTAACTCGTTGGCATTGGATAATATGAATTGGTCAATGCTAGGAGAATAAGACGAATGCAACCGTATTTTTTTACGTATTTTCTTAAATAAATTCATGGTTTACGGTCTCACTTCCAAAAAGCACTGTTTTAATTCACGTCCTAGCAGTTTTTTTGTTGACTTATTCCACTTATTGAAAACTTCTTTGTTAAGGTCTGAATGATAAGGAGCGCCTTTAAAAATAAATCCAAACTCTTTGTTATCAAGTTTGAATATTGCTAGCAAAACTTGTTTAGCTAGCAATGTAACTACTTTGTTACCAGTCTTAATAGTTAGTGTTGTATTAGCGTTTAAAGGCTTGTCATAGCTAACAGCGCCAACGATAGGGTCAACGTCTTTGCTTAAAAATGTCATTGCATCCCTTAATACTACTGTCATAGTTATTGCTCCTTTTTTCTTGTCTTTTGTTTAGCCGTCTGATTCATTTCAACGGTTAATTTTTTTGCCATTGGAGTAAAGTGCATTGCGTTAATGACTTCACCTCTACCAAAATATTCTTTTTCGGCTTTGTTCATGTATTCCGCATATTCTTGTGGATCTTTGAAACGCCAATAGCCGTCGCCGTTGGTAGTACTGCCGATGTCATAATGTTTAAGTCGCATCTTTTTTACCGTATCTGTAATAGTACGTTTGCTAATTTTTAATATGGTAGCAATGTAATCAGCAGTCACCGCATTTTCTTTACCCAATGGAAGTAGGTCAAAAACCTTTTTTTCTAGCTTTGTTAACTCGATTTCTTTATCAGGGAACACTAAGCCGTAAAGGTTTAACTCAGTTTGAACGGATTTCATTTAGTTCACCTCCTTTACAAGGTCATGGTTATATTCGTTAATTAACCAATCGTTCAAGCGCTTAAATGTAATGGAGTTAACGTTTCTATGATCGTGTTTGAAAATGTCGATTAACGTCCATTTGCTAACGCCTGTAATACTTGCAAGGCTGGTAATAGATAAATCTAATTCGCCTCGTTTACGCTTAATGGCTGTCACTTGTTGATCTGTTAGTTTCAATCTGCTCGCCTCCTAGCAAAGCTAAATTCACGGTTGTGTGAATAACATCTAAACCATATAATACTCACATTGTTGTGAATGTCAATTAAAAACTCACACAAGTGTGAAGAAATAGTGATATAATTTTGATGAAAATTGAGAGAGGTGAGTTTTTTGAATCGGTTAAAAGAATTAAGACAAAAAAATAACCTAACTTTAAAACAGTTAGGACAGAAACTTAATATGCTAGATAGCACTTTAAGCCAATATGAAACGGGGAAAAGAAACCCTAAAATTGAAGTTTGGCAAAAAATTGCAGATTTTTTCGATATTCCAGTTTCATATTTACGAGGTATAGATGCCGATGAAATCATTGAGCAAGTAGACTTTAATAAACTTTCTCCATTGGGCTTGTCTTTTTATGAAAAAGAAAATTCCAATAAAGATGAAAGCTTAGAGGCAACTGAAATCCAGCTCCATGAAGATATGCTGAATAGTATTTTATACAGTGAAAAAAGTTTAGCATTAGAAAACATGAACAAATATATTGAATTTCTTTCTAAACTAAAAGATAAAATTACCACTTTTGATAATGAAGAATTCTTAAATAGTTATCTAAATGATGTAGTAGCGGAAGATTGTTGGGATAGTACGCCTAATAGTGATCTAGCAACTATTAACCATGAATTAATTAGAGAGGTCCTTAAACGGGTTGAGAATGGTAATAAAGAATTAAGGAATTACATAGTTAAGAAGTTTATTTATGATTCTTCCGATATGCTAGAAAGCTACTTGGAATATAAAAAGAAGCATAAAGAAGATATTACGGAAGTTAAGGCATATTTGAATAAATCGGAAAAAGAATTTAAGAAACAAGACCCTAAACTATATAATCTTTTGAATTCAGTTAAAAACACCAAGATAGTTGAAAATGATGAAAGTAAAAAATAATACAGTCGCAAAATACGACTGTATTAGTAATTTGTTTAGTGTGCATCCCTATTAAGAGGGGTGCATTCAGCATATAGAGCCTAGATAATCAGCAATACATTTATAAACGTAAATATATTATTTAAGAATATAAATTGATGCTTTATTAGAGCGCTTGTTATCCAGTGTGAGGCATCCCTTTAACATCGTTCATAGTTAAAACCTTTTGATTAGCTCGTTTGCGCCAACAATTTCAAAAGAGGTAATCAAACTATGAATAATGATATTAAGAAATACACCACATCAAATGGTAAGACAAGATACAAGTTTTTAATTTATGTCGGTAGGGATGAGGC
>DYWZ01000071.1 GCA_020742395.1 Enterococcus columbae | reverse complement strand
ATCAAAACCAATAAATGATAAGCTAAATCAGCCAACTCAAAAATCGTTTCTTGCTTATCTTGTTTCATCGCACCAATAATCACTTCAGTGGACTCTTCGCCGACTTTTTTAAGAATTTTTTCTAAGCCTTTTTCAAATAGATAGCTCGTATAACTGCCTTCTTTAGGTGTTAATTTACGTTCTTCAATTAATTGAGCTAGCTCTGCTAATGAAAAATCTACACCGGTTTCTTTTTCAGAAATAATTTGATTAAAACAAGAGTCAGTATTTAAATGACAAGCCGGTCCTTCTTTATCCACTAAGGCAACTAAAGCATCCTGATCACAATCTACTTTTAACTGAACTAAATGCTGAAAATTACCACTAGTTTCTCCTTTTCTCCATAATTGACGTCGACTACGCGAATAATAGGTCATTAAGCCATCTTTTAACGTTAACTGTAAACTTTCAGCATTCATATAAGCCAAAGTTAATACTTTTTTAGTGTGTACATCTTGAACGACAACCGGTATTAAGCCTTGTTTATCATATTTTAATTGGGTTAATTCCATCATTTATCTGCTCCTTTCTAGCGTACTGGAATATTAGCTAATCGTAGTGCCCGTTTTAAATCAGGAATTTTTACCTCTCCATAGTGAAAAATAGAAGCAGCTAAGCCAGCTTCTATGTTAGGTAATTGAAATAAATCAATGAAATCCTGAATTTTTCCTGCACCACCTGAAGCAACAATCGGTACATCCACCAATTGACTAACTGCCTTTAATAGTGCTAAATCAAAGCCTCTTTTCACGCCATCAGTATCCATGCTATTAATGACTAATTCGCCACAGCCCAATTCTACTCCTTGTCGAATCCAGGCTAAGGCATCAAGCCCAGTATCTTCTCTCCCACCTTTAGCAAAAACATGCCAGTGATTGCCTACACGTTTCACATCGACTGATAAAACGACACACTGACCGCCATAACGATTAGCCGCTTTAGCAATCAATTCAGGTTGACGTAAGGCTCCCGAATTGACACTAACTTTATCCGCACCACAACGTAAAACACGTTCAAAGTCCGCTAAGCTATTAATCCCGCCACCTACTGTTAAAGGGATAAACACCTCTGAGGCTACCTGCGTTAAAATATCAGTAAAAATGCCTCTTTCTTCAGCAGAAGCGGTAATATCATAAAAAACCAGCTCATCTGCACCTTGATTGTTATAAAATTTGGCCAAAGCAACGGGATCATTCACATCTTTTAAATCACCAAATTGAACTCCTTTTACGACTCGACCATGCTTCACATCAAGACAGGGAATAATCCGCTTAGCTATCATTTTCATCAACCACCTTTAATATTTCGGCCAATTTTAAGCTCTGATCATATAATGCTTTACCGACAATGACGCCATGAATCCCAATTGCTTTTAAGGCTAAAATATTCTCCATTGAAGCAACGCCACCAGAAGCGATAATCTCTAGTCCTTCAATCGTCAGCAGTTTTTGATAAAGTTCAATATTCAAGCCTTGTCCCGTACCATCACGCGAAATTTCGGTAAAAATCACAGTTTTAGCTTGCCATTTAGCTAGTTGCTGACAAAAGGTAAAGGCGTCGGTTTCTGTCGTTTCCAGCCAACCTTCTACTGCGACTTTCCCCTCTCTAGCATCGACACCAATAGCAATTTTATCTTGATACTTCGCTAGCATTTTTTGCGTAAATTCAGGATCTTTTTGCGCAATTGTCCCTAAAATCACTCGGCTAACCCCAGAATCTAAGCAACGTTTAATCGCCTTTTCATCGCGAATCCCACCACCTAGTTCCACAAATAAATTCGTCGTTTCAGCAATTTGTTTTGCTACTTCAAAATAACGTTGTTGGCCATCTTTAGCTCCATCTAAATCCACTAGATGCAGATATTTAGCCCCTTGCGCTTCAAAATTTTGTGCATAAGCCACTGGATTTTCGCCAAAGACTGTACTTTGATTATAGTCACCTTGATATAAACGCACGACCTTTTGATTCAACACATCAATCGCTGGAAAAATCTTCATCCTGTCACCTCCGAAAATGCTTTTAAGATTTTTAAACCAACTTGCCCACTTTTTTCCGGATGAAACTGTGCACCGAAAATATTTTTATTTTGAACAATTCCAGGTACCTCAATGCCATAAGTACTTGTTGCAACAATATGCTCCTTACAATCTGTAGCATAAAAGCTATGTACATAATACACTTGATCTTTTGATTGCAGCGGATGAATTAAGGGACTATCTTTTTTTAAATCTAGGGCATTCCAGCCAATGTGAGGCACTTTTAAATCATGTTGTTTTTGCTTAAAAGTCTCCTTCATGGATACTACTTTACCACCAATTAAACCTAAGCCTTGATGTCGTCCAAATTCTTGACTTTCTTCAAATAACAGTTGCATCCCTAAGCAAATGCCTAACAAAGGTTTGCCTTGATTGGCTAATTGTTGAATAGCTTCTACTAATTTTGCATCGCGTAAATGTTGCATCGCATCAGCAAATGCTCCTACTCCTGGTAACAAAATTTGATCACAATTTTCTAATACGTGCCAATCGTTTGAAATTACTCGCTCAATGGCTAAATATTCTAAAGAGCGTGCAATACTAAATAAATTTCCTACTCCATAATCTACAATCCCAATCAAATCATTTCCTCCTCATGCTTTAACTAGGCTTCATGTTAAATATAAATCTAACACAAGCTATAAAATCGTCCCCTTAGTTGAAGGGATTTCCTCTGGCGCAGCAGGATTAATCGCCACAGCTTGACTTAAGGCTCGTGCTAGGCCTTTAAAAGTTGCTTCAACGATATGATGACTGTTTTTACCAGCAATTTGATGTAAATGAATCGTAGCACCTAATTCTCTAGCAAAAGCAATTAAAAATTCTTCCACGAGTTCTGTATCAAATTGTGTACCAATCTTTTCACTTGGAATGTGTAATTCAACGACAGCCATCGCACGCCCACTGATATCTATCGCACTCATAACTAAGGCCTCATCCATCGGTAAAAGCATGCTACCATAACGAGTAATGCCTTTACGATTACCTAGTCCTTGAGAAAAAGCACGACCAAGTACAATGGCGACATCTTCAACTGTATGATGCGCATCTACCTGAATATCCCCATCACAACAAATTCGTAAATCAAAACGACCATGCTTAGCAAATAAAGTCAGCATATGATCGAAAAAGCCAACGCCTGTCTGAATTTGACTATCTCCCTTGCCGTCAATAGCTAAGGAAAGTTGAATGTTTGTTTCTGCGGTATTGCGAGTAATTTGTGCCTTACGCATGAATATTTTCCTCCTACAAAATTTCTTTTATTTTTTCAATAAAATAAACCATTTCTTCTTGGGTGCCAATTGAAATACGAATAAAGTTACGAATACGTTCTTGATCAATCCAACGAATATAAATATTGTCTTGCTTTAATCGCTGATATAAATGCTGTCCGGTAATTTTAGGATGTGTTGCAAAAATAAAGTTTGCTTGGCTAGGTAAAACCTCAAAGGATAATTGTTGTAACGCACTACAAACATACTCTCTGGTCGTAATAATTTTTTCAATACATTCATCCACATAATCCTGACTGTTTAAAGAAGCAGCCCCACAGTATAAGCTCATGGTATTTACGCTATAAGGATTGATACTAAATTTTAATCGATTCATATCCTGAATGATTTGCTCATTAGCAATTGCATATCCTAACCTAGCACCAGCTAACTGTCTTGCCTTAGAAAAAGTGCCAACGACGATCAAATTAGGGTAATGCGCCACCTCTTGAACGATTGATTCTTTACCAAAATCAGCATAGGCTTCATCCACAATTAATAGCCGATGAGGATTTTGGCTTAAAAACTGAATGATTCGCTCTTTTGAAATAACCAAACCGGTCGGTGCGTTCGGATTAGCAATCACTACCGTCTCACTGCTTCCTTCATAATCCGCTAAATCAATTTGAAAGGCTGCATTTAAAGGAACCATTTTAGCTGGTACTTGATAAAAATGACGATAGACGTCATAAAAGCCATAACTAATATCTGAAAAAGCCGCCCCATGCTCCGTAAACCCTTGAAAAAGTAGGGCTAAAACATCATCGCTACCATTCCCGATAAAAATTTGCTCTTCTTTGACCCCTAATTGCTTGGCTAAGGGTTGGCGTACGATCCGACAAGTCGGATCACTATATCGAGATAAGGTCATGGCTGCCTGCTTAGCGGCTTCTAGAACTGCTTGCGGTGGCTCATAAGGATTTTCATTTGTATTTAATTTAATAATTTCTTCAGTTGCATTTTGTTCACCAGGCGTATAAGGGACTAATGTTTGATATTTTTGATTGAAAAAACTCATTTATTCTTCTCCTTTCTAATCAAAGCAGATTGCGCATGTCCAAATAGTCCTTCCGCTTTAGCAAAATGAGCAATCGAGTCAATTTGAGTTGCTAACGCATTTTTTGAATAATATAAATAACTACTCTTTTTAACAAAATCATCCACACTTAAAACAGAATAAAAACGAGCCGTTCCTTCTGTAGGTAACGTATGATTAGGCCCAGCTAAATAATCGCCTAAAACTTCTGGTGTATAATGACCTAAAAAAATACTTCCCACATGTTTAATCGAGCCTAGATAAGCAAATGGCTGATCCACAGCCAATTCAAGATGTTCAGGAGCTATTTGATTTGCAATTTGACAGGCTTCTTCAATATTTTGAACAAGGACTACTTTGCCATTATTGATTAGCGATTGGCGAGCAATTGCTTCACGCGGTAACAAAGCTAATTGATTCGTTAATTCATTTTCAATTTGTTCAAAAATACGTGAACTATCCGTTAACAAAATAGCTTGGGCCAACATATCATGTTCGGCTTGAGCTAATAAATCTGCAGCTAGCCATTTTACATTAGCAGAATCATCCGCAATAATTAACACATCACTTGGTCCAGCAATCATATCAATATCGATTTGACCATAAACGAGTCGTTTAGCTGTTGCCACATAGATATTGCCTGGTCCAACAATTTTATCGACTTTGGGAATACTAGGCGTACCATATGCTAAAGCTGCAATGCCATGAGCACCACCAACTTTATAAATTTGATCTACTCCGGCAATTTGACTGGCTACTAAAATACTTGGATTGACTTTGCCATTTTTATCTGGTGGTGTAATTAATATAATTTTCTCAACACCTGCCACTTTAGCTGGAGCAACATCCATTAAAACAGTACTCGGATAAACCGCTGTGCCTCCTGGTACATAAACACCTACACGATCTAAAGGTAACACTCGTTGGCCCATTACTTGACCATCTTGGGTCATGATGTAACCGTGACTTTTTTGTTTTTCATGAAATTGATAAATTTTCTGCCAAGCCGTTTGCATAATTTCAATTAAAGTTTGATCAACTAAAGTAAATGCTTCTTGAATTTCTTCAACTGTGACTGCAAAATTGGAACCTTCGTATTGATCAAACTTTCGACTATAATATTTTAACGCTTGATCTTTATCGATTTTTACCGCTTCAACAATTTTACTTACTTGTGCAGTCACATCGACTGATTCACCAGATTTTCTCATCGTAATTTTCGCAAGAGTATTTTGGTTAGTTGTATATTTTTTGATCATATTTGCTCAGCCACCTTTTGTACAATTTCATTAATTACCTTTGCTTTAAAGCGATATGCTGATTGATTAGCCACCAATCTAGCAGACGATGGTGCAACTTTTTGCCAAACTTTTAATTGATTTTCTTTTAAAGTCTGTCCAGTTTCTACAATATCCACAATAACGTCAGCTAAACCTAATAGTGGCGCAACTTCAATCGAACCGTGTAGCTGAATTAGTTCAACAGCCTGTCCTTTGGCAGCAAAATAATTACGTGTGATTTGAGGATACTTCGTTGCCACTTTTAATGCTCTCGTTTGATCAATTTTAAAATCATTTAATCCCGCCACAGCTAAAAAGCACTTGCCAAGTTGTAAATCTAAAAGCTCTAATACATCAGGGCTACTTTCCATTAAAACATCTTTACCTACTACGCCAATATCTGCTACCCCATGTTCAACATAAATGGCGACATCACTAGGTTTAACTAAAAAAAAACTGGAGATGTTTTTCTTCATCTGTAAAAATAAGCTGCCGATTATCTTGTAGAATATTTTGTCGACATAAATTAGCTTTAACAAAATACTGATATACTTTTTCAGCCATTCGTCCTTTAGGAAGTGCCACTTTGATATACGCCGATTTTGCTAAATCCGGCGTTGAAGAAGTTTCTTGAAATAATTGAGAATCTAGATAAATGGCAAAACCAATCCCTTGTTGGCTTTTACCTTGCCGTAATAAAAGCTGATCATATCTTCCGCCTAATAAAACTGGAGCTGCTACATTAGGTAAAAACCCTTGAAACATACAACCGCTATAATAATCTTCTTCATTAATAATAGATAAATCTAAACCTAAAGCTGAACTGGGTAAATTTTTAAGTAATTGCTGTAACTCTATTAAAGCATCTTGGCTTTCTTTACTTTGAAAAAGTTGCAATGCTTCAGCAATTTGTAAGTGAACCATTTCATCGGCTAATAATAAGTTTTTAAATTGCTGCCAATTTTCTTTACTAAACGCTCGAGTAGTTGTTAAGTCTTGTAATTCGTGAAATGCCTTCTGTTTTAAGGCTTGTAACACTTTAGGTTTTTGATTAAAAGAA
>DYWZ01000070.1 GCA_020742395.1 Enterococcus columbae | reverse complement strand
ATAATAAAAGACCGCCTTACAAGCTTTGACTGGTTACGGACGATCTTTTATTGGTTCAAAGTAACTAGGCCAAATCCCTAAAGCACAGACATTAATGGAAGTGGAACAGCAGGTTAAAGCGGATATTACGGACTTTACTGAAAAGGCCATCTCAGCGAACTCAGCGAAAAACGAGCTTGCCGTAGCGAAATATGCCTCCTGTACTTTGATTATTTAAAGTATAAGCTTTACAGGCCACTGTGCCTAATCAATGCTTGAGACGATTCCTTCATTAATCGTTGTTGTAACCACATTTATAAAGTCCATTTTGCTCATGCGATGGTTATTATAAATATGCCACCATTTAATGGATGTTAGGATGTTGTTGGCAATTAAAGTGCAATAAAAGCTTTTAACAGGAGAATCTTTTTTATCCGTTTTTTTAATTAAAACGTCATGAAGTTCCGTTACCATACCATCAAAAAGTATGGATGATAGTTGGCAAGAATGAATAATCAATAAGGTCCTCTTATTTTGATCAAAAAAATCAATAATTGGATTTATCGCCTTTTCAATTGCGGCAATAGATCCGATGCTTACTAATTCAAAAAAATCAGGGGAAAGAGTAGCTTTGTATTCTCTTAATAAATTGCTAATAATACTATAAAAAAGATCGTATTTATCTGCGTAATTTCGATAAAAAGTGCTTTTATTTATCCGTGCACGAGATGTAATTGCTTTTACAGTAATTTTTTCAAGGTCTTGTTCTGCCATTATATTAATAAAAGTATTTTGAATATTCTCTTTTGTTTTAATTCTTCGAATATCTTCAGTCATTATTTTTGCAACCTTTCTTAATCAATAGTTGCTTATGCAACTTCTTTACTAAGACCGCTGATTGTATACTTGTTCAAAGTATAACATACTAGAGAGGTAAGCGGATACAAGTTAATGACAAGGAGGACTATACGATGAAAAATCAATATTTCCCAAAGTTATTTAGGCATGGGAAGATAGGTAACGTGGAGATAAAAAATCGGATTGTTCGCAATTCTATGGGCACATACCTTGGTAATCCTGATGGTTCTGTAAGTGAGGATCAAATTAAGGCATATGCACAAGCAGCTAAGGGCGGTGCTGGTCTAATTTTTATGGATAACGTTACTCCTGTTGCTATGACATCTTGCGGGTTGCGAGCTGATGATGATCGTTTTATTCCTGGATTATCTCGCCTAGCCGATGCTGTCAAACTAAATGGGGCAGTAGCTGGAATGCAGATTGCTCACCCCGGTCGTGACGCTGGTTTTGTTGGAAGCGAGGACGTAGTTGCTGCTTCACCAGTAACTTATGAGCCTTGGTATCAACATGGTGCAAAATTACCGCGTGCATTAACAATTGATGAAATTCATTCCCTAGTGGAAAAATTTGGTGATGCAGCCTTACGTTGTAAAAAGGCCGGTTTTCAAATTTTAGAAATTCATGGTGCTGCAGGATGCTTACCAACTAATTTCCTTTCGCCACATGATAATCAAAGAACCGATATGTACGGTGGGTCATTACATAACCGAATGCGATTCCTTTTAGAGATCATTCAAAATATTAAGCAGAAATGCGGGACTAACTTTCCAGTTGGCGTAAAACTATCTACAGAAGATTGGGAACCTGCCGGAATTACATTAGATGAAACAATCCAAGTAGCAAAAGCACTTGAAAAAGCAGGGTGTTCGCACATTAATCTAATCTGTGGTACACATGCAACTTCGGACCGTGAATTTTTAATGCCAAATGAATTTAATAATAAAGAAACCAAAGCTATTCAAGATGCGGTAAGCATTCCTTGCTTTGCAGGACATAATATTTTTACACCTATCGAAGCTGAAGATGCGCTCGAAAAGGGAGCCGGAGATTTCGTTGCGCTTGGTCGTTCACTGTTGGCAGATCCAATGTGGGCTAAGAAAGCACAGGAAGGTCATCCTGAAGATATAGTTCCCTGTATTAACTGCCTAGTCGGATGCTTAGATCGTGGCTTATTAAGTAATAATGTTATTCACTGTGCCGTTAATCCATCTTTGTACCATTTCGAAAATGATGATCATACCAAGGCGAAGGAAGCCAAGAAAGTAGCCGTTGTTGGTGCAGGGCCAGGGGGCTGCGAAGCGGCACTAGTCGCTGCTCAGCGCGGACATAAGGTTACTCTATATGAAAAGAGAGCGCTTGGTGGCGCGATGATTGAAGCGGCCGTCCCAGATAATAAGCGAAACATTAATAACCTAATAAAATATTATCACCATGAAATTGCTCATAATAAAAACATATCTGTTATTGATGAAACAGCTACTGTAGACAAGATAAAAGCCGATAATTTTGATGCTTGTGTAGTTGCTATTGGTGGTAAAGAACGTAACTTAAAAATTAATGGTGCAAAAAATGGTGCTTCAATTATTTCAGCAATGGATTATCTTAATGGTAGTCAAAAAGCAAATGGTCAGAATATTGTTGTTATAGGTGGAGGTATTACCGGTGCTGAAACTGCTCTAGAATTAAATAAATCTGGTAAGAATGTAACAATTGTTGAAGTTACCGATCATTTTTTGTCTCATCAAGCAACATCATCTAGTAGTCGTGCTTATGCATACGCTATTAGCAAAACCAATATTAAGGTGTTAACAGGGTTAAGACCGACTAGTTTAACTGATAAGAAGCTAACTTTAGTTGATCGTTTTGGAAATCAAAAAATGATTCCTGCTGATATGCTTATTTCTGCGGCAGGATTTATTCCACAACATGAACTTTATGACCGCTTAACTGAAGAAACAAATATGCAAGTTTTCAATGTTGGAGACTCAAAGTATGTTCGTCAGATTTATGATGCAATTCACGAGGGTTATATCGCTGCTAAACAACTATAACTTATTAAAGCTAAATCTTCATAATTTTTAGTAGTTTTAGTAATCGAAAGAAAATAAAAAGAAACAGATGCTGTTATTACGGCGTTTATGAGTAGAAATCTAACTCAATGAAAAGAAAGCGAAAAGAAACTAGTTCTGTTCTCGTGGTATAATACAATTGTGGTAAGAGATATTGGGCCGCGTAGTCCATTTGAGTCACACTCTTCCTATATGAGAAGGGTTACGACAACACTAAGTCCCTTTTACTAGAGCCAATAGCAAAAGGGACTTTTCTAATATATAAAAAGACCCCACACTATAATGTAGTGCAGGATCTAATGTCGTTCGTCCCCCTCGCAGAGAAAGGATCGATAATATCCATCGATACCATACAGCTTGTTAGCGCACTGCTTGTGGTTCTCTGGTTGGTGGCTATCTCAATTATAAGATGATATTGCAGTGAATGAAAGGACTTTCGGCACATGAGCGCTTACCAGGCACTTATGTTAATGCTGGCTTTTGCAACTTTTATAGTTGCTTTGCTGACTTTTATTTTCACATTCTGTGCATAATAAAAAACCGTCCTACTAACTTTGGCCGGTTACGGACGATATTAGTTCTAAGTAACCAGGTCACCGTCTTTGAAACGGGCCTGCATTTCGTGTATCTATATTATAACATGAATGAGCAGTGGTTGATACTATTGACAACTACCATAGGGGATAGTTGTTTTCTTGTTTATCTACCTGTCATTAAAATTTTTGTTTTAGGTTATTTACCTCGCATTAAAACAAAAATTTTAATGACTGGTTATAGAATGAAAGACTCATGAACACATCACTGAGTATTCACTGACTACTCAATTCCCCTCTTTCATGCTATAATATAGGTACACAAAAAGCAGGCCCGTTAAAAAGACGGTGGCCATGTGACATTAGATCAGTAAAAGATCATCCTGCGACTCGCCAAAGTTATACGAGGACGGTCTTTTATTATGCACAGAATGTGAAAATAAAAGTCAGCAATGCAATGATAAATGTCGCAAACGCCAACATTAACATAAGTGCTTGGTAAGCGCTCATGTGCCGATAATCCTTTCATAATGGTGAAGTCCATATGAACCACCTCCAGTCAGGAATCGGCCACCGTCCTTAAAACTTGCCTGCTCCAGTATTATATCATAGAAAAAGCATTGTCTAGGTTTGTAGACAATGCTTTTTCTA
>DYWZ01000069.1 GCA_020742395.1 Enterococcus columbae | reverse complement strand
TACTCAGAGAAATTCGATTACCGCGTACATTAGCTGCCTTGTTAGTTGGCTTAGCTTTAGCACTAGCGGGGGCTTTAATGCAAGGAATTACTCATAATCCAATTGCTGAGCCAAGTATTTTGGGACTATCCTCAGGCGCTTATGCAAGTTATGCTATTTCGTTAGTATTATTACCAAATCAAAATTATCTCATTACTTTATTTGTTTGTATGTTAGGTGCGGCATTGACTGGCTGGTTCGTATTATTCCTTGCTAGACATCGACAACAAGGACTAACTTCTATGCGCCTAATTTTAAGTGGGGCTGCCCTTTCTATTTTATTCAATGCCCTTGCTCAAATGATTGGCCTATCCTTTCAATTAGCTAAAGACTTATCGATGTGGACTGCTAGTGGTGTGAATGGAGTTAATTGGAGTCAATTAAAAATCATTTGCCCTTTTATCTTGTTAGGGAGTCTATTATCTTTTTATATTGCGCGTCCATTAACATTATTAGCTTTATCTGAAGAAACAGCTATTGGCTTAGGCCAAAATATTCGCAAAATTCGCTTGATTAGTATCCTAGCAATTATTCTTCTAACTGCAAGTAGTGTAGCTTTAGCGGGAAATCTAACCTTCGTTGGTTTAATGATTCCACATATTATTCGACGTTTAAGTGGGCATAATTACCAACGAACACTCCCACTTAATGCTTTAGCTGGAGCAAGTTTTCTAATGATTGCTGACACAATCGCAAGAACCATCAACGCTCCTTATGAGACTCCATTAATTGCGATTGTCTCAGTAGCCGGCTTACCCTTTTTCATCTACTTAGTGAAAAAGGAGGTTGCAAAATGAATCATCGTTCAAAGAAAAAAATACCTTTTACACTGTTTTTTATCAGCCTGATCCTAATATTGCTCATTCTTATTTTAATTAGTTTATGTAGCGGTCATAGTGCCTTAGCCTTGCAACGTATCCCGGCTATTTTAATGGGACAAGGAGATTTTAAAGAGAATTTTATTTTCTATCAAATCCGCCTACCTAGAATTATTTTAACTACTTTAGTCGGAGCAGCTTTAGCTTTTGCTGGAACAATTCTTCAAGGAATTACCAAAAATCCATTGGCCGATCCTGGTGTCATCGGTATTAATGCCGGGGCTGGCTTAGCTATTGCTATTACCTTTTTATTTATACCTCTTGAAGCCCAAAAATTTGGCATGATTTTACCAGTAATTGGCATGGTTGGTGGTTTAATTGCCGGTTTTTTACCTTATACACTATCTATTCAACGTTATCGGGGAATTCAAGTATTGACTTATACTTTAATCGGAGTAGGTTGTGCCACTGCTTTATCGGGAGCGATGATGGTCATTATCTCAGCTACGGATCGAACAAAAGTCGATTTTATTGCCAAATGGCTAGCTGGTAATCTCTGGGGAACTGATTGGCAATATATCTTAGGGTTAATCCCTTGGCTTTTAATAATTGGTGGGATAGCAGTATTTAAATTACATACATTGAATTTATTACAATTCGACGATGTAACAGCCATCAATTTAGGCGTTAAATTAGCCAAAGAACGCATTATTTTACTTTCTTTGGCGATTCTAGCAAGTGCTAGTGCTGCAGCGATTGCTGGGAATATTAGCTTTATCGGTTTGATGGCACCACATTTAGCTAAAAAATTTGTTTCTTCACGCTTCCAACAAATTTTACCTACTGCTGTATTATTAGGGGCCATTTTTTTAGTTCTAGCTGATACCATCAGCCGAAGTGTCTTACCCACTCCTATCCCAACAGGAATCATTGTAGCTATTATTGGGGCTCCCTACTTCTTATATTTGATGAAAAGTACCTAATTTAAATAGGGACAAAAATCCCTCTTGCTTGATCCATGGACAGTTAAGCAGGAGGGATTTGCTTCTGGAGTTCCAACATTTGGTCCAACCAAGGCGTTAGAACTAAAAAAAATAGCCACAAGAACATTGATAAATCAACATTCTTATGGCTAAATAAGGGCTTATCCAACAGAACCTTCCATTTCATAACTGATTAGACGGTTTAATTCTACGGCATATTCCATTGGTAGTTCTTTCGTAAATGGTTCCACAAATCCCATAACAATCATTTCAGTAGCTTCAGATTCAGATAAACCTCGGCTCATTAAATAATATAATTGTTCTTCTGAGATTTTAGAAACCTTAGCTTCGTGTTCTAAGGAAACTTGGCTATTATGAATTTCATTGAATGGAATCGTATCAGATTTAGATAGTTCATCCATAATAATCGTATCACATTCGATATGTGAAATGGAACCTTTACTCTTCTTACTAAAAGCAACTTGTCCACGGTAATTCACTTCACCGCCATCTTTAGCGATTGATTTTGAAACAATCGAGCTAGAAGTGTTGGGTGCATTGTGAATCATTTTCGCTCCAGTATCTTGAATTTGGTTAGCTCCGGCAAAAGCAATAGATAACATAGTTCCGCGAGCTCCTTCACCTTCTAAAAAGACACTTGGATATTTCATCGTTGTTTTAGCCCCTAAGTTACCATCAATCCATTCAACTGTGGCATTTTCTTCAGCACGTGCTCGTTTGGTTACTAGGTTATACACGTTATCTGACCAGTTTTGGATAGTTGTATAACGACAGTATGCATCTTTTAAGGTAAAGATTTCTACAATCGCTGCGTGTAGGCTGTTACTTGAATAAGTTGGTGCAGTACATCCTTCTACGTAATGCACACTCGCGCCTTCATCGACAATAATTAATGTACGTTCAAATTGTCCAGTATTTTCCGCATTAATTCTAAAATAAGTTTGTAGTGGAATTTCACAGCGTACGCCTTTTGGTACATAGATAAATGTCCCTCCTGACCATACGGCTGAGTTTAGTGCGGCTAATTTATTGTCAGTTGGTGGGACTAATTTAGCAAAATATTGTTTGAAAAGTTCAGGATATTCTCTTAAAGCAGAATCAGTATCGGTAAAAATAATTCCTAATTTTTCAAATTCTTCTTTCATATTGTGATAAACAACTTCTGATTCATATTGAGCAGAAGCGCCGGCTAAATATGCTCGCTCAGCTTCAGGGATACCAATTTTTTCAAAGGTTTCTTTGATTTTATCTGGTACATCTTCCCAAGATCTAGCTGGTTTATCACTTGGTTTTTGATAATATTTGATGGCATCAAAGTCAATATCAGATAGGTCTGGTCCCCAGTCTTGCATCTTCATTTTATGGAAAGTTTCCAATGATTTCAAACGAAACTCTAGCATCCATTCCGGTTCACCTTTTACGCGAGAAATTTCGCGAACGATTTCTTCGGTTAAGCCTTTACCGGTAGTATAGATTGGCTCTACATCATCATGGAAACCAAATTTATATTCTTCTAATTCAGGTACGCCCATTATTTTCACTCCTCGTGCTTAATTTCTTCGGTAATTGTGGTTTGATTTGGATTTTCAATAGCTTTATCTAAAGCTTTCCAAGCAAGTGTGGCACATTTAATTCTAGCCGGGAATTTAGCAACACCTGATAACATACTAGCATCGCCTAATTCATCTTCTAAAGTAATTGTTTTGCCTTGAACTAATTGAGAAAAAGCGGATGATAATTCTTGCGCTTGGGCTAAAGTTTTACCAATCACAGCATCTGTCATCATAGAAGCACTTGCAGTTGAAATAGAACAGCCATGGCCTTCAAAAGCGATATCTTGAATAATCCCTTGATCATCGATGGATAATTGTAATTGAATGACATCCCCACAAGTTGGATTATTTAATTCAATTTGTTGATTGGAATCTGTCAATTTGCCATGATGATGCGGATAACTAGAATGATCTAGAATCACTTGTCGATATAAATTGTCTAATTTAGATAGTGCCATGTTGGAAAAACTCCTTTGTTGCATATAATGCTTCAATCAAACGATCAGCATCTGCTTTGGTATTATAAAAATAAAAACTTGCTCTTGCGGTTGCTTGAACATCTAAATATTGAATTAACGGTTGGGCACAGTGATGACCAGCTCTGACAGCTACGCCTTCCATATCCAAAGCAGTAGCCACATCGTGTGGATGAATGCCTTCGAAGTTAAAAGCAATCACGCCTGTATGATCTTTAGGATCTTGCGGGCCATATACAGTTAACCCTTCAATTGCTTGTAGTTTTGGTAAGACATAAGCGACTAATGATTGCTCATATTGGTGAATGTTTTCCATACCGATTGCTTCTAAGTAATCGATCGCAGCGCCTAAAGCAATCGCTCCAGCAATATTAGGTGTGCCTGCTTCAAATTTCCATGGTAATTCTTTCCAAGTACTATCATATAGATGGACAAAGTCAATCATCTCACCACCAAATTCAACTGGCTCCATTTGTTCCAAATATTGCTTTTTACCATATAACACACCAATCCCGGTCGGACCACACATCTTATGACCACTAAAAGCATAAAAATCACAATCAATTGCTTGAACATCAACCGGCATATGTGGCACAGCTTGCGCGCCATCTACAACCATAATCACTTGATGATTATGCGCTAGCTGCGTTAAGGTTTCAACTGGATTAACGACGCCTAAAACATTTGAAACATGGGCAATTGAAACAATCGCTGTCTTATCTGTAATAATTTCCTTAGCTGCTTGCATATCTAAAAAACCTTCAGCAGTTAATGGAATGTATTTTAAGATAGCTTTTTTCCGTTTAGCTAGCTGTTGCCAAGGAATCACATTAGCATGATGTTCCATATAGGAAATGACTATTTCATCGCCTTCTTTGACAAAGGCTTCCCCTAAACTTTGGGCAATCCAATTTAAACTAGTAGTCGTCCCTCTAGTAAAGATGATTTCTGCATTTTTTTTAGCATGGATAAAACGACGAACTTTTTCTCTAGCTTCTTCATAAGCTGTCGTTGCTCGTTCGGCTAACGTATGCACCCCACGATGCACATTAGCATTATCATGGTGATAATAATGATTTAATACATCTAAAACCGCTTGTGGTTTTTGGGTAGTCGCAGCATTGTCTAAATATACCAATGCTTCATCATTGACTATTTGATCTAAAATTGCAAAATCTTTGCGAATATTTTCGACAACCAAACTATTCTCGTTTGCTGAGTGACTCATTAGGCATCTAACTTCCCTTCAATAACGTTCACCAACTCTTGTTGAACAGCTTTGATTGGAATCGCCGTTAAGACACCTCCTAAGAAACCACGAATAACTAAACGTTCAGCTTCTTCTTTACGTAGACCGCGACTCATTAAATAATACATTTCTTCCGGATCTATACGACCAACACTCGCAGCATGACCTGCTGTCACTTCATTTTCGTCAATTAAAAGTATTGGATTAGCATCCCCTCTAGCCTGATCAGAAAGCATTAATACACGACTTTCTTGTTGTGCATCGGCTTGTTTTGCTCCTTTTAAGATATGACCAATGCCATTAAAGGTTAAAGTGCCTTTTTCACGAATTACACCATGTTGCAAAATGTGACCGACTGAATAAGAAGCCTTATTGGTTACACGAGTATCAATTGCTTGGACTTGTTTGCCGGCACTAATGGCTACAATTTTTACTTCGGCGTGGGCAGCATTGCCAACTAAATCAGAGTCAAAATCAGCAATAATATTTCCGTCATTCATTACTCCTAAAGCCCAATCAATTGAAGCATCACGCATAATGTAACCTCTGCGATTCATATAAGCATAGACGTTAGTAGATAATTGATCAATAGCTGAATATTTTATTTTAGCCCCCTCTTTAGCAATCACTTCAACAACAATATTTGCAGCGATTTCTTTCGCTTGATCGCCTTGAGAAATAAAACGCTCAAGATAACTAAACTCACTATGTGTATCCGCTACGATTAATAAGTGTTTATACAAATGAGTAGCCACATTAGCATTGTGATAAAAAATCGCTTCAAATGGTTCTTTCACTACTACATTTTTTGGTACATATAAAAACATTCCACTATTTAAAAAGGCTACGTGGGCAGCAGTTAATTTATTTTCATCCATTGGTACAGCTTTGGTCATAAAATATTCTTCGACTAATTCTGGATAGTCTTGTAAAGCTGTAAATAGATCAGTAAATATTACTCCTTGCTCAACTAAAGCTTGTGGTAATTGCTCAAAGATAGTTTGATCATCTTGTTGAACAAACATTGGATGATCTTCTACTTGATCAAAAGCAACGACATTAGCTACTTCAGTCATTTCTCCTTGTAAATTGGCTTCATCAATGGCTAAAAGTGGCCAACGATGAAATTTTGCTCGTTCAATTTTGGGTAATGCTAACTCTTCTATTTTAGTTAGTGCTTGTTCTCTTAAGGCGGTCATAAAAGCGGGTTCTGCTTTTAAGGCAGAAAACATTTTGACCGCTTCAAGATATTCGATTGGATTTGTTTTCATCGAATTTCCTCCTTAAGCTTCTTCTTCACGGTATTCAATACCTAATTCTTTACTAATACCAGCATAACCTTCTGCTTCAAGACGTTTGGCCAATTCTGCGTCACCAGTTAAGACTACTTTACCATCCATCATGATATGCACAACGTCAGGAGTAATGTAGTTTAATAATCGTTGATAGTGGGTGATAATCAATGCTCCAAAATCATCGCCACGCATAGCATTGACCCCTTTAGCTACAACTTTTAAGGCATCGATATCTAAACCTGAGTCAATTTCATCTAAAATAGCAAAACTTGGTTCTAACATCATTAATTGTAAAATCTCGTTACGTTTCTTTTCACCACCTGAAAAACCTTCATTAAGGTAACGTTCTGCCATTTC
>DYWZ01000068.1 GCA_020742395.1 Enterococcus columbae | reverse complement strand
GCATGTATTAGGCACGCCGCCAGCGTTCGTCCTGAGCCAGGATCAAACTCTCATAAAAAAAGTTGATACAATCTTGCGATTGTTAAGCTCAAAAAATTGATTTGCTAGCTATTGCTTGCATGTTGTTTGTTACTTCTATTTAATAGAAGCGCCTTACACATATTGGTTTGCTTTTTTGTTCAGTTTTCAAAGGTCTACTGTTTTTACAACTTCTAAAGTTTAACACTTTATTTGAAGTTTGTCAACATTTTTTATTTTATCTTTGCGACTTCATTATATTAACAGATGTAATTCATACTGTCAACTATTTTTTCAACTTTTTTTAAGTTATCTAATGTCGTCGGTCTTAATAGATCTTGAATCACTCAAAACCTCAAGGACAATGGCTATTTTAGCAAGTTTATCTACCAAAGTCAACAAAAAAAATGCACTTTCTTAAAGTTTGTGTTTTGTTCTTTTTATATCGATGATAATAATAAAAAAATATAATATGTTCAATTTAAACGAACATTTATTTTATATTTTTTTATTTATTTCGCTAAACCCGAATTTAATTTGGATAATCGGCTTTTTTGATTGATTTTTTTTTAGATATTTTTTTCTTTTCTATATTAATTTTGATAAAATAGCCTTAAAGAAACAACGCAAAATTACTCAGACATATATTAGGAGGTTTTCTTATGAAAATATTAGTCGCTGATGATGATAAAGAGATTGTTGAATTACTAAGTATTTATCTACAAAACGAAGGGTACGAGCCAGTCAAAGCTTACGATGGTAAAGATGCCTTATCTAAAGTTCGTACCAACCCAGATATTGAACTATTGATTTTAGATATTATGATGCCTGAAGTAGATGGCATGCAAGTAGTAAAAGCCTTACGTAAAGAATCGCAAATTCCAATTATCATGCTTACTGCTAAATCAACTGATATGGATAAAATAAAAGGATTGGTAGCAGGAGCAGATGATTATGTAACTAAACCATTCAATCCACTTGAAATTATGGCCCGAGTAAAATCCTTGCTACGCAGAACCAAAATGCAAGTCAAAGCAAATCAACCAGAAATTCTTGAGGTAGCTTCTTTAATTATTAATCGTGACTCACATGAAGTAAAAACAATTACTGGTACCGAAATTCAATTAACTGCCCTTGAATTTGGTATTCTTTACCTATTAGCTTCTCATCCAAATCGAGTATTTAGTGCAGATGAAATTTTTGAACGTGTTTGGAAACAAGAAAGTATCGTTTCTGCTAAAACCGTTATGGTCCATGTTAGTCATTTACGAGACAAAATTGAAGAAGCGACTGGTGGCGAAAAAATTATCCAAACGGTTTGGGGAGTAGGGTATAAAATTGATGCAAAATAAGCAACAAGCAAACAACCGTAAAATTGTACTAACTTCAAAAGAAATTAGTGAATTACTTGCTGAAGGCATTGTTACAATCATCCTATTGATTTTACTAAATGTTGCTTTTTTAGTAGTTATCTCTTCCATTATTAAAAGTAGCCCTACTTTACAAGATGCTATTTTTGAGACGAAGTTTATCTTTGCTCAAAATCTCGATAATGAGATTTTTTGGAGTGGACGCTATTTTATTATTCCTATTTTCTTTTTAGTTGATATGTTAATTCTTACTTGGCGTTTATTTAGACGCTATCGCCAAATGCAGCTAAGACATATTATTAGTGAATTACATTATATTGCTGAAGGAAATTATGATCATCGCATTCCTTTTGAAGTACGTGGAGATTTAGGGCGCATTATTCAAAGTATCAATGGATTGGTAGACAGTACAGTAACTGCGATTGAGGAAGAACGACGAATTGAACAATCTAAAGATGAATTAATTACCAATGTTAGTCATGATATTCGTACACCACTCACTTCTATTATTGGTTACTTAGGTTTAGTAGAAGATAAACAGTATCATTCTGAAGAAGAATTGCTAAAGTATACCCATACCGCTTATATGAAAGCTAAACAAATGAAATCACTAGTAGAAGACTTATTCGAGTATACTAAAGTCCGGCAACCAGGCGTACCAATTTATTATTTAACTTTTGATATGGTGCAATTAGTTGAACAGTTGGCCGTTGATTTCGAATTAGAAGCATCCAAAAAAGGCATTGACATTGAAGTCAATGCTACACCATCACAAATAATGATGGAAGGCGATACTGAAAAATTAGTACGAGTTTTTAACAATCTCATTGCCAATGCTTTAAAATACGGCAAAGGGGCAACTAAAATCTGTATTGATTTAGAAAAAAATGGTACTGAAATCAAAATTACTGTACGCAATAATGGCGAAATGATTCCTAAAAAATCCTTAGAACAGCTCTTTGATCGTTTCTATCGTGTAGAAGAATCCCGTTCTCAAGCAACTGGCGGTACCGGCTTAGGACTTGCCATCGCTCAAAGTATCATCGCTTTGCATGGTGGTTATATCTATGCCAAATCTAATTCTGAATGGACAAGCTTTATTATCCATTTACCAATACAAAAAAAATAAGACCTATTAGCTACTTATCTATCTTCTTATTTACTAAGAATGGTCTTGCAAAATTTAAAAATTCAGTTACAATTATCGTAAATAGATTTCCTAGAAAGACTAGTAGTTATCCTCTCCTTTTTAGAGAGCAGTTGGTTGGTGCAAAACTGTATGGACGATAGCGAATCCACTTTCTGATAGGTTTCACAAAGAAATTTGTGACGGCTAGCAACCGTTATCCTGTACAAAGTGTAGTATAGATATACTAAATTTGGGTGGCACCGCGATTTCAACTATTTCGTCCCAGAAAATTCTGGACGGAATAGTTTTTTTATTTGGTTAAAAGATGCAAAACCCTTTATTACAACTATCACTACACCATAAAGTAGATAAAAATAAAATTTTTTGGAGGGATTTTAATGTTAGATATTAAAATGATTCGTCAAAACGTGGAATTAGTTAAAGAAAAATTAGCTACAAGAAATGTTGATGAAGCTAAAATCAATGAATTTGTTGCTTTAGATGAAAAACGTCGTGAAGAATTAGTTAAAGTAGAAGATTTGAAAAAACTAAGAAATGATGTTTCTGCTGAAATTGCCCAACTAAAACGAAACAAAGAAAATGCTGATGATAAAATTGCTCAAATGAAAAAAGTAGGTGAAGAAATTAAAGCCTTAGACGAACAAATCGCTCAAATCGATGCTGATTTAACTGCTATTGCTACAACTTTACCTAATTTACCACACGAAAGTACGCCAATTGGTAAAGATGAAGACGATAACGTCGAAGTTCGTCGTCATGGTAACGTACGTGAATTTAATTTTGAGCCAAAACCTCACTGGGAAATTGCTGAAAATCTTGGTATTTTAGACTTTGAACGTGGAGCAAAGGTTTCTGGTAGCCGTTTTGTTTTTTATAAAGGCTTAGGTGCACGTTTAGAAAGAGCGATTTATAATTTCATGTTAGATGAGCATGCAAAAGAAGGCTATACCGAAGTCATTCCACCATATATTGTCAACAGCCATTCAATGTTTGGTACCGGACAATTTCCTAAATTCAAAGAAGATGTTTTCCAATTAGCTGACACTGACTTGACTTTGATTCCAACTGCGGAAGTACCGCTAACTAACTATTATAATGGTGAAATCTTAGAACAAGCTGAACTACCGATCTACTTTACTGCTTTAAGCCCTTCTTTCCGTTCAGAAGCTGGTAGTGCTGGTCGTGATACTCGCGGACTTATTCGTTTACACCAATTTAATAAAGTTGAAATGGTGAAATTCGCTAGACCAGAAGAATCATATAATGAATTAGAAAAAATGACACAAAATGCCGAAAATATTCTACAAAAATTAAATCTCCCTTACCGTGTGGTTGCCTTATCAACTGGTGACATGGGCTTTTCTGCAGCTAAGACTTATGATTTAGAAGTTTGGATTCCAGCTCAAGATATGTATCGTGAAATCAGTTCATGCTCAAACTGTGAGGACTTCCAAGCGAGACGCGCCATGATTCGTTATCGTGATGAAAACGGAAAAGTACAATATGTGCATACACTAAACGGTTCAGGTCTGGCGGTCGGTCGTACAGTCGCTGCGATCTTAGAAAACTATCAAAACGAAGACGGTAGTGTAACTATCCCTGAAGCCTTAGTTCCATACATGGGTGGATTAACCGTTATTAAATAATCTTGTAAAATATAAAACAAAACAAACAGCTAGACTGAGTGATTCCCTCAAGCTAGCTGTTTTCTTTTAGTTATGATGATATTTTATCAGACTACTATTTTAGTGTTCAGATGCTCCTGAAGTCGCATCAGCCTGACCATCAGCTTGTGAAGCACCCGAAGTCGCATCAGCTGATGGCATTATTGGTGCCTTACCTCCAGCTAGATATTGGCCAGTTTCTTGTAAATACCAATCCAACCAAGGTTTAAAATTAAAGACAATTTCATTAATTCCCGCAAATGAACCATCAGGATAATACATTGCTTGATAATTATGCGTATTAATCACACTTTCTGGTGAGCCTGGAACAATCGTACGTACATATTCTTGGTTTCCATTACGCAAAGTACCAACTACCCACTCAACATTCTTCATGCGATTAGCAGGTAAAGAATTATGAACTGTTGATAAACGATTACCCACTTGACTTGGAACTCGTTTAGCTAACATAGTATCAGGATCTTGATGGCTAGCGTTATAGTATAAGAATTGATTATTGTCATCAGAATACGTTAATTCAAATGGCATAGCCTTTAAAAACATGTTAATCTGATCTACAGTTAATAAACCATTATCTAACTTCACATAAGTATTTCCAGAAACAGCACCCGTTAATTCAGCAGCCTTTTCTAGCCAATCTGGATCATCTGGATCAATTTCAGTAATCGTGGTAGCAATTGGATGAGAGGCAGTTAAATCCTCAGATTCAATTGGTTTAGGCTTTTTTAAGTGACTCACAACGTCTACATATTTAACAAAATTATCCAAACAAGTTTCTAAAAAGGCAATAGTTCCAGCATTGATAATATTTCCTTCATCATCAAAAGCTTCTTTCGCTTTCCCTAATAAAAATTCATTACCTGGTAAAGTATAAGCATTTACCCCTGGTGCATCTAAAATTTTTCGTAAATGAATTTGGGCGCGAGAAGTTCCTTGATCATAATAAGAAGCTCCCACAATCATCACCGGCTTACTTTCAAATGGATGAACCTTATAAGATAACCATTCTAAAACGCTTTTTAAAGCTGCGGTAATAGTATGATTATGCTCAGGAGTCGCAATAATCACCCCATCTGCTCTAGTAATTTTATTATAAAGATATCTTAATTGAAAACTCTCTTGCCAATCTTCGTCTTGATTAAACATTGGTACTTGGTCAATTTCTAATAACTCTAATTCAAATTTTGTTTTAAAATGACGACGAATAAATTCTAATAACTTACGATTATAGGATAGTTCTGCATTTGAACCGACAATACCGACAAATTTTTTCATAACTGTATCCCACCCTTTCTACAAGTTTTCCCAATCAAAATTTTCTGCATCTTTTTTCAAGGATTCTTTCGCATGAATCATTTTTTCGTTAATCTTAATAAATAAACGAAAATCCTCAAATAAGCCTTCTAACTTGTGAATCGTTTCTAAATCAATTAGATCACCATTTTCATCGAAAGCTTGTAAAGAATGAGCAAGTAAAAATTCTGAACCCGGCATAATCGTTGCCTTAATCTCTGGAGAATCCAAAATTTGTCGTAATTGTGCTTGTGCTCTTGAAGATCCTAATGTTCCATAAGAAGCCCCCGTAATCATCACAGGTTTATTTAATAATGGATAAATACCATAAGATAGCCAAGCTAATGTACTCATTAAAACGGCTGGAATCGAATGATCATATTCTGGCGTACCAATAATTACGCCATCTGCTTGTTGAATTTTTTCAGCCAACTCCAAAACACTGGCTGGTACTTTACGATTAGCCGGCTTATTGAAAATCGGTAAATCTTTAATTTCTACCAATTCAATACTTGCTTGTTCTGCAAAATGTTTTTGCATGTATTCTAATAATTGCCGATTTGTTGAACGTTTTGAATTCGTTCCTACAATACCAATTAATTTCATAAAAAAGCCCCCTTAAAATATTTATCTATTTGGATAGTAAGAAGATTTTAATCCTGAAGACAGATACACTTGGTTGACTTGATCGACAATAATCCCTTCAATTTCTGGTCGTTGTTCGATAACTGCTAGTGCCTCAGAAATAGCCAAACCAAATAAGCGACTTGTCCATATCTCACAAGTTAATGATTGATCAGCAATAATTGTCAAACTAGTCATCTTTGTTTCAAAAGGAAAACCTGTTTGAGCATCCAGCAAGTGGTGGTATCGTTTCCCGTTTATCTCTAAAAACCGTTCATAAATACCCGAAGTAACTACGGATTGATTGTCAACGGCGACTATTCCTAGATGTTGGTGTCGTGGTTTTTGTGGATTTTGAATTCCTACATACCACTTACCATTTTCACGCTTTGGGTTCGGTCCAAATGCTAAGAAGTTGCCCCCTAAGTTAATCATTGCACTGCGACAGTACTTTTTTAACTTAGCCATCAAATAATCGGCAATATATCCTTTGGCAAGCGCACCTAAATCAATCTCCATCCCTTTTTGTGTTAAAAAAACAGTTTGTTTTTGCTGATTCAAAATAATCTGTTTACTATCAAGTAAGTGTAGGGTTGAAAAAATCTCTGTTGGTGTTGGTACCTGTGCTTGTTTAAACCCTATACGCCATAATTTCACCAAAGGACCAATCGCAATATTCAAATGACTTGGTTGGGCTAAACTATGTTGCTTACCTATTGAAATCAATGAAAAAAGCTCTGGGCTAACAGCAACTGGTCGAATCCCTGCCAAATGATTTAATTGCATTAATTCTGATGTTGATTGGTTTGCCGAAAAGCACTGATTAAGTGCAAACAAATCTTCCGTTATATTTATGAACATTTTTTCACAATTTAAATCAGTATCTAACCATAAATCAATGATCGTTCCCATCATTTCCCAGCGTTTGGATGCTTGCAATTTCTCACACCCTCCTTACATATTCACATGATATCGGTTTCTTAACGCAAAATCAAGTAAGAAATTTCACAGAATAACTTATTATTAAAAAGTTTAAATCTCTTTTTTTCGTTTAAAAAAGCTTCAACTGTTATTCCCTATCACTTGATTAAGAAAATATTTCACAGACCTAAGTCCCCTTGTATTGGAAATTCAAACATGATAATTTAACATTAGGGTTTGTTTATAGCAATAGATATTTAGTTTTTTATTTCACAAAATAAAAAAGTGAAAAAGGAGTACAATCATGAGTGAACAGCAATTATACTCTCGAAAACAACGTCGAGACATTACAAATAAGCCTCGAAGACGAAAAGTTGGTTGGATGTGGCATTTACCATTAATGCTTATCCTTTTAGGGGCAGCCTTAACGGTCGTTTATTTCTGGCACACTAAAGATCAAGAAAAGGTTGCTGTTTTTGATCATGCGCAACAGCGTTTAATCCATCAGCAACAGCCAGCTCATTTTCAATGTACTAAAGATCATCAAAATAAATTAGAAATTATCACCTATCAACCTAAAAATGAAAAATTTACAAAAGAGGCACCGCTCATTCACCAGCAATTTTTAGCGATGAAAGAAGCCTTTTTGAAAAAACACAGCTTACAGGCTGGCACAACCTGGATTCAAAAAATTGAAAAACAGGAGCTCAATCCTAAAATGAATAAATTTATTCTTTCTAGTCAGTTTTTCACCTGGAACAAGTCAAAGGCGCACTTTAATCAGCAGCCCTTACAGCAAAGCGTCCTATTGCTTTCTAGTGAAACGGGGCAAGAGCCTACTGCCAAGCAAATTATTGGTAGTGAAGAAAATTTATTAACCATTAAACCAATTGTTCAGCAAAAAATTTTAGAACAAGTCAAGGCTCCCGATCAAGCCATCAATGCGGTGTTAAATTTACCGAATTTAAGCTTTGAGCAAAAGATAACGATTGCTGACAAACAGCTAATCATCACTTTACCACAAAAAATAGCTGAGCTTAATCAGGTTAGTATCCCATTAAACTCAGTATTACCTTATATTGATCAAAACTACGTAATGAATCAGCCGATTGAACAAGCATCTAGCCTAGATGCAAATAAGAAATACATCGCTTTAACCTTTGACGATGGGCCAAAAGCTGCCACCACCAATCAATTGTTAGATGTTTTAGCTGCACAACAGGTCAAAGCGACTTTCTTTATGCTAGGAAGTAGGGCAGCTCAATATCCCGATACGGTGAAACGAGTGGTTAGTGAAGGGCACGAGATTGGTAGCCACTCTAATGTGCATAATAATCTCCGGGCAATGTCTCCTGAGGCGATTAAAGCAGATATCCAAGCTGCTGATAAAGCCATTTTCTTAGCTGGTGGGCAATTACCAATGATTTTACGTCCGCCTTATGGTGCAATCAATACGCAAGGTGCTCAAGTGATTGATAAGGCTATTATTCAATGGAACACTGATTCACTCGATTGGAAATTAAAAAATACACCTTTAATTATCCAACACGTGATGCAGATCGTGCAGCCAGGTGCTATTTTATTAATGCATGATATTTACCCAACGACAGTAGCTGCGGTTGGGCCAATTATCGAACAGCTAAAAGCACAAGGCTATGAATTCGTGACGGTAGATCAATTACTCAATCATCAAGAAAAACCACGGATTCAATACTTCTCACAAAATGATGCCCGTGCGGTTTAATTGAAAACAATCAAAAACTCCCGATAACGTATCTATTGTTATCGGGAGTTTTTTATCTAATATTTTAAAATTCAGCAGAGTAGTTTGGTGCTTCTTTGGTAATTTGTACATCATGTGGATGTGATTCTTTCAAACCATTCCCACTCATTCTAACAAACTGCGCATTTTCACGTAAAGCTTCTAAGTTAGCAGCACCAACATAACCCATACCGGCTTTTAAGCCACCAATCATTTGGAAGATAATGTCAGCAACGCTACCTTTATAAGCGACACGACCTTCAATACCTTCTGGCACCAATTTATTGGCTTCATTCACGCCGCTTTGGAAGTAACGATCACTAGAACCTTTTTCCATCGCACCTAGTGAACCCATCCCACGATAAGTTTTAAAACGACGACCTTGATAAATTTCAAATTCACCTGGTGATTCATCTGTTCCGGCTAACATACTACCTAGCATAACTGCAAAGCCACCGGCAGCTAAAGCTTTAACAATATCACCAGAATATTTAATACCGCCATCAGCAATAATGGCTTTACCATATTTTCTAGCTACACTCGCTGCATCATAAATAGCTGTTAATTGTGGTACACCTACCCCAGCAACCACACGAGTAGTACAAATTGAGCCAGGACCAATCCCTACTTTAACTACGTCTACTCCGGCATCATATAAGGCTTTTGTTCCTTCAGCAGTCGCCACATTACCAGCAATTAACGTAGCTTCTGGGAAAGTTTCGCGAATTTCTTTAATTTTGCGTAAAACACCTGCACTATGACCGTGAGCAGTATCAATTACAATCGCATCGGCACCGGCTTGTAATAAAGCTTGTGCACGTTCAAACGTATCGCTAGTAACCCCAACAGCTGCGGCTACCAATAAACGACCATGTTGATCTTTAGCGGCATTTGGAAATTCAATGACTTTTTCAATATCTTTGATGGTAATTAAGCCACTTAAACAACCGTTGTCATCAACGATTGGTAATTTTTCAATCTTGTGTTGTTGTAAAATTTTCTCGGCATCTTTTAATGAAGTACCCACTGGTGCGGTCACTAGGTTTTCTTTAGTCATCACTGCATCAATTGGCATACTAAAATCTGTGACAAAGCGCATATCGCGGTTTGTAATGATACCTACTAATTTACGATTTTCTAATGTCTCAACAATGGGAACACCACTAATACGATATTTACTCATTAAATGTTCAGCATCACTTACTAAATCTTGTGGTGTTAAAAAGAAAGGATCAATAATTACGCCACTTTCTGAACGTTTTACTTTGCGTACTTCGTCAGCTTGTTGCTCAATAGACATGTTTTTGTGAATAACCCCAAGTCCACCTTGTCTAGCCATCGCAATAGCCATTTTACTATCCGTTACGGTATCCATACTTGCACTAATAATTGGGATATTCAACTTGATATTTTTAGCAAGTTGTACACTCATATCCACATCATTTGGTAACACATGGCTTTCAGCCGGGATTAGCAAAACATCATCAAACGTTAAGCCTTTTTTTGCAAATTTTGTTTCCCATTTGGACATTTTTTTGACACTCCTTATTGATTGATTAAAGATATTTTTAATGATGAAAATAGCAAATAATCGCTAAATAGTCAACTATTTTCCTAAAATTCTCATGATTTTCACGGAAAGTTAATCTAAATTGCGTCTAAAAACTTAATTAAAGTAAAAAACTCAGATAAGTAAAACGACTTATCTGAGTTTGAATTTATTTTTTAGGGCGTGGTGCGCCAAAGGTACTTTCGATATTGAATTTTTTCTTCACATAGAAACGAACAGCTAGCGCAATTACCCCAATAATCATCATCACTACTGGTGGTAAGATAATGTTAATAGTAGGTGGAATTAAGCCACTACCAAGAATAGCCACAAACCATAATACAAACACACCAATTAAAATCAAAGCAACCTTGCCACCTTTTGGTCGTTTAGATTTATCTGCACCAGGCATTTGATATTGATAAATATATTTGTGCATCAAATAAAAGGCCCATCCGCCGACAACTGTCGTAGCTAATAAAGTTAATATTCCATAAGGCTGAGGTTGCCCTTTACTAAATTGCTCAACCAATCCAATGAATAGACCAAATAGACCTAATAGCAATAGGAAGTTATCTAACCAAATCATCACTGGTGTAGTATTAGTTTGTTCTTGTTCAGTTGGTTGGTTGATAATTGCATCGGTACGTTCTGAGACTGTACCAAATAATTGACGTGCAGTTACGCCGGATTTTTGTTCACGGACTAAAACTGGTAACATTTCATGCATCACTAATGCCAACTCTTCTTCAGATAAATTAGCTGCTTTTAGCGCTTTTTTTAAGTCAAAAATATATTGCTGATTTCGTTTCGTTAATTGCGTTTCTAATTCACGATTTTGAGCAACATATTGACGAATAACTTCTGGTTCCATTAACTGTAGTTCTCCTTTCAGAGTTATCCTGAATAACTCTTGCTAATCAAAACATACTTTTATATTGTAAGCGAATTCCCGAAATCTATTGTACCAAATTCTACTCAATTTCGGTATATAAAATTTACACATTAAAGCGGAATAACATAATATCGCCGTCTTGAACTTCGTATTCTTTACCTTCTAGACGTACACGACCAGCTTCTTTGGCTGCTTGCATGGTTTGATAATGATCTAAATCTTCAAATGAAACTGTTTCTGCTCGGATAAAACCACGTTCAAAGTCTGAATGGATAATACCAGCACATTGTGGGGCTTTCATCCCTTTTCTAAAGGTCCAAGCACGGACTTCTTGTTCACCGGCAGTAAAGTAAGTGGCTAAACCTAATAAATCATACGCCGCACGAATCAATTGATCTAAGCCAGATTCTTCAATACCCATTGCTTCTAAAAATTCAGCTTTATCTTCCTCTTCTAATTCAGCAATTTCTTCTTCTGCACGTGCACAAACCACGATTACTTGGGCATTTTCACTAGCGGCAAATTCACGTACTCGTTGAACGTATTGATTGTTTTCACTATCAGCTACTTCATCTTCAGCTACATTTGCCACATAAAGTACAGGTTTGGTAGTTAATAAAAATAGTCCTTTGACAATTTTTTGTTCTTCTTCAGTAAATGCTACACTACGCGCTGATTTACCTTCTTCTAAAACTGGTTTAATTTTATCTAAAACGGCTAATTCAGCCACCGCATCTTTATCTTTTGTCTTGGCTACTTTAGCTACGCGAGTATAGCGTTTATTGACAGATTCTAAATCAGCTAAGACTAATTCCAAATTGATTGTCTCAATATCGGCAATTGGATCAACCCGACCTTCAACGTGAGTAATATTATCATCATCAAAACAACGAACCACATGACAAATCGCATCGACTTGACGGATATGACTTAAAAATTGATTCCCTAAGCCTTCTCCTTTACTAGCGCCTTTAACAATCCCAGCGATATCAGTAAATTCAAAAGTAGTGGGTACTTCTTTTTTAGGTTTAACTAATTCTGTTAGTCGTTTTAAACGCCAATCTGGTACTTCTACCATTCCCACGTTAGGATCAATCGTTGCAAAGGGATAATTGGCCGCTTCTGCACCAGCTTTAGTAATTGCGTTAAATAAGGTTGATTTTCCTACGTTGGGTAAACCAACGATTCCAGCAGTTAATGCCATAATTTCTTTCACTCTTTCTATTTATTTTACAAATTTATCTAGTTTTTACTTTTGCTACTTAATGGTCACTTGATTTCTCTAAGATTTTTTTCATCTTTTTTTGAAACTCTCTACGGGGCATCATGACAATATGTCCACAGGCTAAACATTTAATTTTAATATCAGCACCCATTCGGATAATTTGCCAACGGTTTGTTTGACAAGCGTGTGGTTTTTTCATTTCAACAACATCGTTTAAATCATACATTCCTCTTTTCCCCCTTTTGTATTAGGCTTCATCAAAATGAATATCTAAAATATCTAAAATTCTAGTTAAATCACTTTGCGATAGATATTCTATTTCAATTTTTCCTTTACCATTTTTCTCTTGGATAGCCACACTAGTACCAAATTTATCCATCAAACGTTCTTCGCTTTCTCGTAGATAATAAGGTTTTTCCTTCATTAAGCGTGGGATTTTCTTTTGATCTTTAGCCTCATTCAATTCACTGACTAATTTTTCTAATTGTCTAACCGTTAGATTTTCTTTAACGCAGCGATTGGCTAATTTTAAAATATTACTTTTATCTTTTAAGCCAAGTAATGTGCGGGCTTGTCCCATTGACAAACGCTCATCTTGCACCATTTCTTTGACTAATTTAGGTAAAGATAGCAAGCGTAAATAATTGGCAATATATGGTCGACTCTTACCTAGGCGTTCAGCCACTTCCGCTTGTGTTAAATCTAAGTTTTTCATTAACATTTCATAGGCTTCAGCTTCTTCTAAAGGATTCAAATCTTCCCGCTGCAAGTTTTCTAAAACAGCGATTTGCATCATCATTTCTTCATCAAAATCGCGAATAATTGCCGGAATAGTTGTTTTACCTGCTAATTTTGACGCTCTAAAACGACGTTCACCAGCAATGATTTCATAGCCTTTAACTTGTGAGCGACGAACAATAATTGGTTGAAAAACACCTGAACGCTCAATCGAATTGGCTAATTCTTTTAATGATTGCTCATCGAAAGTTTTTCTTGGTTGATAAGGATTAGGTCTTAGTTCATTTAATAATAAATCTAAGACTTCCTCTTTTCTTACATCTACTTCTTCTAACCCTTGAAATAATGCATCAATTCCTCGACCTAGTCCTTTATTCTTATTTTTCACGCGCTAACACTTCCTTTGCCAAGGCTTGATAGACTTCTGCACCTTTTGAACGAATATCATAATCAATGATGGTTAACCCATGACTAGGTGCTTCAGATAAGCGAATATTACGTGGAATCACTGTCTCATAAACTTTCTCTTGGAAATAACGACGGACTTCTTCCACGACTTCCGCACCTAAATTCGTTCTAGCATCAAACATGGTCAATAAAACACCCTCAATTGCTAAATCTGGATTGAAGTGTTTTTGAACTAGGCGAACAGTATTTAATAATTGACTTAAGCCCTCCAAAGCATAGTATTCACATTGAACTGGAATCAAAATGGAATCACTAGCAGTAAAAGCATTAATGGTTAAATGCCCTAAAGAGGGTGGACAATCAATTAAAATATAATCGTATTGCTCTTTAATACTATCCAAAGCTAATTTTAAGCGTGATTCTCTGGCCATCATAGAAGTTAGTTCTATTTCCGCTCCTGCTAATTGCAAAGTAGCTGGCACAATAAATAAATTTTCTCTGGAAGTCGCCAAAATCGTCTCATTAATATCTACTTCATTGACTAAAATATCATAAATATCTTGATTGACATCTGGTTTACGAATACCTACACCGCTCGTTGCATTCCCTTGAGCATCAATATCAACCAGTAATACTTTCTTCCCATTAAAAGCCAAACTTGCTCCTAAATTGACCGTTGTGGTTGTTTTACCAACACCACCTTTTTGATTGGCTACTGAAATAATTCGTGCCATGTCGCACCTCCTAAAACTTATCATCTATTTTAATGCTTAAACTAGTATCAAGGTAAAATCGGTTGTTTATTGGGTAACCCAGGTTTTCTTGGATATTTTTTAGGTGTGGCTTTTTCTTTAACAATAGCCAAAATATGTCTTTCATCTTGTGTAATCGGCAAAATCAAAGCATGATCCTGACTAAATTTTCCTCCTAAAACTTGGATTGCCTTTTGCGCTTGTAGCAGTTCTTCTTCACTCTTAGCAGCTTTTAAGGCATAAAAATAGCCACCTGGTTGCACCAAAGGCAAACAAAGCTCACTTAATACGTTTAATCGGGCAACCGCTCTGGCAGTAACATATTGATAAGCTTCCCGATGTTGTTTATTTTGACCAAAGTTTTCGGCACGATCATGATACAAGTACACATCTGTTAAACCTAGTGTTTCAACTAAATGATTCAAAAAATGAATTCGTTTATTCAAAGAATCCACAATCGTTACCTTTAAGTTTTGATAAACGATTTTCAACGGGATACTTGGAAAACCTGCCCCACTGCCCACATCACATAATGTAGCATCTGGCTGCATATCAGTTACTAACGAAAGAACAATTGAATCATAAAAATGTTTTAAATAAACTTCTTTTTCCTCGGTAATTGCTGTCAAATTCATTTTTTCATTCCATTCAACGAGCAATTGATAATACTGCGCAAATTGGGCCATTTGCTTTTCTGAAAGCACGATACCTTTTTGCGCTAAATTAGCTTGAAATTCTTCAGGTAACATAGATTTTCCTTTCTTTTTGTGAAACAGAAAAATGTTTCACAGACTAACTCTTACTTTAACCCAAAAACACTTGATTAGCAAGTAGAATCTAGATTTTTACACAGAATCTTTGTGGATTTTTAATTGCATAAGCAATAGCAAAATTCCCCATCTATTTAGCAAATGTTTCACGTGAAACACACTTAACGTTTACCATCCCATTCTAGATAGAACTCTTCTAGATAGTTACACATAAATTGATGGCGTTGTTCAGCTAATTTTTTAGCATAATCAGTATGCATCAAATCTTTTAACTTTAAAAGTTTTTCATAAAAATGCATAATAGCCGTATCTTGCCCATTACGATACTCAGCTAAGGTAAGATTTTCTCTAGGAAGTTTATTAGGATCATGAATTAAACGTCCCTTGTTTCCGGAATAACACATCACTCGAGCAATCCCAATTGCACCAATTGCATCCAAGCGATCGGCATCTTGGACAATCTTACTTTCTAAAGAAGAAGGCTGTTTAACATTATGCCCACCTTTAAATGAAATTTCTTCAATAATAGTAAAAATTTGCTTGCATCTTTCCACACTCAATCCTTGGGCTATTAAAAAATTCTGCATTTGCATTTGGGCTTTTTTAGGATCACTTACTAATTTTTCATCCATACTATCATGTAACAAAGCAGCTAAAGTAACTATAAAACTATCGGCTTGTTCAACTTTAGCAATCGTTTGACTAAGATGTACCACGCGCACTATATGCCACCAATCATGACCGGAATAGTCCTCTTGACACTTACTTTGTACAAAAGATTGGACTGCTTGAATAATCTTCGCTTGTGCTTGCTCCATTGATTCTCTTCTCCTTAAATATAATTAAATAATTACTGAAAGTTCTTTGTTTTTATTTATTTTCTATTATACTGTATTTAACGAAGGAAATTATAATCATAACGATTTTGTTATAGAATATTTATAGAAATGATTTGAGGAAATATTTATGGAAAAAGCAACCACCTATAATTTCCCTTTTGACGACAAACAACCTCTTTCTTTGGTCTGTATCGGCCAAGCAAAAACTTCCCCCAATCACCAATACGGTCCAGCTACTAGAGGTTATTATCTGATTCATTACATTACAGAAGGGAAAGGAACCTTTATTGTAGATGGTGTCAGCTATCATTTACAAAAAGGGAAAGGTTTTTTAATTACTCCACATAGTCAAACTTTTTACATTGCTGATCAAGAAAAACCGTGGAGTTATGTTTGGATTGGTTTTGGTGGAAATTTAGCTGAGTTGCTGGTTCAAAAAACCGGACTTAGTTCTAATGAGCCAATTTTTTCAACGAAAGAAGGCAAAATACTAGAGCAATATATTCAAATTGGTTTAAAAAAATCTAGTTATACAACAGCGAATCAACTTTATTTACTTGGTATACTCTATCAATTTATGAGTGTTCTTGCTAATAGTAATATTGAAAAATTACCAACTACCCTCACTGATGATTATGTTAGTCAAGCAATCAGTTATATCCAAGAACATATTCACCAACCCCTAACTATTCAAGAAATTGCCACTCATGTAGGAATCGATCGTAGTTATCTGACAACTAAATTTAAAAAATTAACTGGATTAGCACCAATAAAATATGTCCAAAATTATCGTTTAACTTTAGCAAAACATTATTTAGAAGTTTCTGATTTAACGATTGAGGAAATCGCCAATAAATGTGGCTATCAACGAACCGAATCTTTAAATAAAGTTTTTAAAGAAAAATATCAACTTAATTTAAGTGCTTATCGCAAAAAATATGGTGTATGAACAAACCCTTGAATAAAATGAGTAAAAGCCAGCTCTCCTAGATAGATAAGGAAACTGGCTTTATTTTAATTAACTACAATTTGTTTCTTTTTTACTTTATAGCGTAAAGGTTCAGCGATATAAGTAGTAAAGAATTGGATAAATGGCCCCATAAAAAAGGCTGTGATTACTGTACCTAAACCAATATTAACCGCAAAGCTAAACCCTACCAATACGCATAGACTGTCTGTAAATATGCGCCAATATCGAAAAGGAATGAATGTAAATCGATTAGCCAATATTAAAGACACTGCATCATAACCAGAGACACCTAAGTCTGCAGTAAAATACAATGAGGCAGAAAAACACATAGCAATAATCGAAAACACCATCAATATTATACGCAACAAGATACCTGGTTGTCCCATTAGCTTATCTAGTAATTGATAGCTAATATCCGCAGAAACACCGGTTAAAAATAAATTTAAAACAGTAGCTAGTCCTAAATATTGCTTACGAATAAACAAAGCAAACAATAATAGACAAGCCGTAATAATGATATAAAAGAAACTATACGTGGAATGAAATAGATGCGCAATACCAGTTACAAAACAGGTAAACGGATCTACACCTAAACTCGCCTTTTGCAATCCACCTACACAAAACCCTGTTAAAATAACACCAACAACAGACATTAAAATACGTCTAACCTTTTCTTGAGAAATTTTCATACAGTTACTCCTCTGCTTGTAATAAATAAACATTTGACCAAAAATCTGTTGGTAAGACTTGGTTACCCATTGCTTGTCCACTTGCTGCATCACTTGTAATTAAACCAATTTGCTGTAATTCACTACCATAAAAAGAACCAATTGATTTGCCTGATTCTTCCATTACCTGATAGTGCCACTGTGGTTGTAACCCTTGTAAATAAACCCGTTTATATGGCGCGTTTACCTCATTTAATACACGATATTCTCCGACAATCGCTTGTTTTTTGTCCTCAGACACTACCATCCATGCGCAAGTATTATGCGTAAATGGACTTTGTAATCGATAAAAAGTTCCTTTTTGGAAGATAGAACGATATTTTTTAACAAATTGAATTTGCTCTTTTACTTGAACTAATTCCTCAGCAGATAAACAAGCTAAATCTAATTCGTAACCAAAAACGCCAAAGAAGGCTACGTCGCCTCTAAATTTTAATGACGTTTTTCGATTCACTTGATGGTTTGGTGTAATTGAGATATGCGCTCCCATAGAACTTAATGGATAGACATAACTAGTACCATATTGAATTTTTAGTCTCTCTACCGCATCGGTATTATCACTAGTCCAAGCCTGTGGTGCATAATAAAGCATGCCGGGGTCAAAACGCCCACCTCCACTTGCACAAGATTCAAATAAAATTTTAGGAAAATGTTGAATTAAACGTTCATATAAGCTATATACTCCGAGAATATAACGATGGAATATTTCACCTTGTTGACTAGCAGGATATGCTTCTGAAAAACATTCGGTGATATTACGATTCATATCCCATTTAATATAAGAAACTTTGGATTCTTGCAAGATTTTAGCAATCATTTGATAAATTGCTTCTACTACTTCTGCTCTAGAAAAATCTAATACATACTGATTGCGTCCATGAGAGGCGTGGCGATTAGGCGTTTGAATCAACCAGTCAGGATGCTTACGATAAAGCTCACTGTCTTTATTGACCATCTCTAATTCAACCCATAAGCCAAATTTTAAGCCTAAATTTTCTATTTTTTGTGACAAGCCTTGAATACCATTAGGTAAACGTTGTTCATTGGCCCACCAGTCTCCTAACCCTGATGTTTCGCTACATCTTGTACTAAACCAACCGTCATCTAAGACAAATAATTCTACACCAGCAGCTTTCGCATTTTTAGCAATTTTTAATAAGCGTGCTTCATCAAAATCAAAATAAGTCGCTTCCCAATTATTCAATAAAATAGGTCTTTCTTTATCTCGCCAATAACCACGTGCTAGTCTTTGGCGATATAATTGATGATAACTTTGACTTAAACCATTCATTCCTTGATCAGAATAGGCCAAAACTACTTCAGGCGTTTGAAATTGTGTATTCGGTGCTAATAACCAACTAAAATTCTGCGGATGAATTCCCATAGTAAAACGAGTCACATCATAAGTATCTACTTCAGCCTGGGCAATAAAATTACCACTATAAACAAAAGAAAAACCTAGTACTTCTCCTAGAAATTCAGTAGTTTCCGGACGTTTAAGCATAACAAAAGGATTATGCATATGACCAGAAGCACCACGCGTACTACCGATTGCTTGAATTCCTTGCGATAATTTATGCATTTTCATATGACGTTCTCTAGACCATGCACCTGAAAATTGCACCCATTCATAATTAGCATCTGGCAAATCAAGCGATAGACTCATCGCCTTAGTTAACTGACAATTTTGATTGCCTTTATTTTCAAATCTTGCATTTCGAGTAATGATTGGATAGTCGCGAAAGATAGTGTAACTTAGAGTTAAACTAATATTCGTTAGTGTATCGATTAAACGAATTTCCAAACTATCCGCTTCTTCCTCTTCTTCTACATACGTTGCAGGTAATCCTGTTAACGGCTGTTTTCCACGATAAGAGATGTAGCTTTCATAAGTAAAATGACTAATCCGACTCCCATTTTCTTGAATAATTTCAAAAGCAGGTGCACGAAAATCGCTAGTACCATATGATGGATATTCTTGACGTAAATGCTCTAAAGAAAAGTTATATTCCTTTTCAAATACATAAGCGCTTGATGGTCGATAATAATTTTCAATCAAATAATCATAATCCACTTTTTCTGGTACTCGTTTACCAAAATATAGCTGCCCTAATTGACCATTAGCCAAAACCTTAAAGATATAGCTGATTTGTTCATTGTATAAGTGAAATAATTGTTTGCTTTCTTCAATATATATCCCCATAGTCATACTCCTTGATGAAAAATTTTATAAAGATAACCTGTTTTAAGCAGATAGCTAAAACAGGTTATCTTGAAAAATATTCTTAAGTAAATCAGTCATTTACTCTCTTTCAACTTTTAAAATAATATCATTTTGATTATCAACCAATTGATAAGGTTGTGCTACAAAATCAATAAACTCATATTGATGCGTGTTTGTAACTGTCACAATTACCGTATCATCTAAACCAGATGCTTTGATGAAGGCATCATCAAAAGTGATTAAACGTTCACCTTTTTGGACTTTTTGACCGGTATCTACATACGAAACAAAGCCTTCTCCTTTAAGTTTCACCGTACCAATACCAATATGAATCAGTAAGACCACGCCATTGTCTCCGACTAAACCGATTGAATGACGAGTAGTGAATAATTGACGTACAGTAGCATCAAATGGTGCATAAATCGTGCCATCAGTAGGTTTGATAGCAAAACCTTTACCTAGACCATCACTAGCAAAAATTGGATCATCGACTTTTAATAATGGGATCAATTCACCAGCCACAGGAGAAGAAATAGAAATGACTTCTTCTTGAACCATTGATTGTGCATCTGTAGTATCTGGTGTTTGTAATACTTCTTTACCCCAATTTTTCTCTAATTCTTCAACAATTTGTGCATGTTTTTCTTCAGTTAAAGTAATCTTCTTAAAGAACACAATTAAAGCGATAACAATTACAGCTGCAGGTACAGCAAACATCATGATTTTAAATTTCATTTGGCCTTCAGGTGTAATTGAAGCAGCACTTGCCCCAGTAGTCATACCTGCGATAACCGCAATTTGACCAACGACAATATTAGAAATTGCTCCACCTAATTTATCTAATAAAGGACGTACAGATAACGTTAATGATTCATCACGGTGACCTAATTTCCATTGACCATATTCCACTGAGTCAGAGATAATCATTAATACTACTAAGAAAACTAATGGTTGTGGGATGAAGAATAATTCAGCAGCAATTAAAACTAATGCTAATGAACTTCCGGCAACTGAGAATAAACCAATACCGCAAAGCATCATCACAATACAACCGATAAATAGATTACGACGATTGAATTTACCCGCTAATTTAGGGAATAATGAAACAGAAACTAAACCGACAATCATATTCATCGTTTGTAAAATAGAAAATTTAGTTGATTGTCCCATAATGAAAGTAAAATAATATAATTGCAAAGCATTTAAAATATTAATTCCAGTTGCGTATAAACCGTAAGATAATGAAACCCACATTAATTGATCATTTTGAGTTAATACGGCAAAGACTTCTTTAATTCCAGCCGTTTGTTCTTTATTTTTTCTTAATGCGGAATCAATTTCTTTAGTACCAATTCCTACAACAATCGCTGAAATCAAACCAATTAAGGCTACGATAAAAGCAAACCAAAACCAACCTTGGGTATCTCCTGTACCATTGTTTTTATTCATAGAAAAGAATAAAACTAACGGCATAACCACTACACCAACAATACTACCACCGATAGTTGAACCAATCCGCGCTAAAGTTGCTGTCTTTTCACGTTCTCTAGAATCAAAAGACAAAGCCGGAATCATTGACCAAAAACCAATATCTTTAAATGAATAAAAAATATCCATTGTAATATATAAAAGTGCAAAAATGGCTAAATATAAAAATGGATTGGTTTGATTCAAGCCACCTAAGTTGGTAAATAAAACTAACAAAACAATCGAACTAATTACTCCACCAATCACTACCCATGGTTTGAATTTGCCGTATTTGGTGTTAGTACGGTCAATCGCATTACCAATAAATGGATCGATAATTAATTCAACAATTCGCAACGCACCGATAATGAAAGTAATATAGCTAATCATACGATCATTAGTCGCTTGATTGCCGGTATTAAATAAGTGCGTAGTCACAAACATAATAAAATAAGTTGATAGTGTAGCATAAAAAACATCATTACCAAAGGCCCCAAATGAATAAGAAAGCCTTGAAGTCAATCGTTGCTTTTTGCTAACGACCTCTTCTGGTTTGGTTGTATCGATTGATTGCTCCATAATTATTTCCTCCTACATTTACTAAATAAACAAGTTCTTTATTTTTTGTTAACGCTTAACAATGTTTGATTGGTTGTTTATTTGTTTGTTTTTGAACACTTTTGATTTTAACGCTTTCACATTAAACTTTAAAGCGCTGTTTGTTGAAAAAATCCATCCATTTGTTGTTTGTATATGTTTTGTATTTTTTATTTTTGTTTATTACAAAACTTACACAATCACTACTCTTGTTGATATTGCTTGTTTTTTTACTAAATATATAACACTTTTTTGGTTCTTGTTTACTAAAAAACCTTTATGAGCTAAAATCAAATTTTTTGAATTTTAATCCATAAAGGCATTTTTCGTGTTTATTTAAATAATTGTGTCGCTTGAATTGCTTTTTGCCAACCACGATATAGACACTCGCGTTGTGCTTGCGGCATGTTAGGTATAAATTGTTTACCTAACTGATCTAACTGTCTGATTTCGGCTAAATCCTGCCAAAAACCGACAGCTAACCCTGCCATTAAGGCCACCCCTAAGGCCGTAGTTTCTAAATTTTTGGCTCGTTGAACTGGAATATTTAACAAATCGGCTTGAAATTGCATTAAATACTGATTATTCGCTGCTCCTCCATCCACTTTTAAAAGCGGAATCGTTAATTGCGTATCTTTTTGCATGGTTTCGATAATATCGACTACTTGATAAGCAATCGATTGTAAAGTAGCTTTCACTAGGTCTGCTCGAGTGGTTCCTCGTGTTAGCCCAAAAATTGCACCTCTTGCATCTTGATCCCAATAAGGTGCACCTAGACCAACAAAAGCCGGAACGACATAAACTTCATTTTCATTAGAGGCTTGTTTAACCAATTGCTCACTTTCACTGGCGGATTGGATAATCTGCAAACCATCACGCAACCATTGAATCGCAGAACCAGCCACAAAAATACTGCCTTCTAAAGCATAATGTACTTCTCCATTAATACCATAAGCAATCGTCGTTAATAGTTGATGTTTAGAAAATTTAGGTCTTTTCCCAGTATTCATCACAATAAAAGAACCAGTCCCATAAGTATTCTTAACCATGCCTTCATCAAAAGCTAGTTGGCCAAATAATGCCGCTTGTTGATCACCAGCTAAGCCAGCTATTGGGACGGCTTCACCAAAAAAGTGTTCTTGACTAGTCATACCGTAAACTTCTGAGTTGCTACAAACTTTAGGTAATAATAATTTAGGGATATTTAACAACGAAAGAATTTCTTCATCCCATGTTAAATCATGAATATTAAACAACATCGTACGACTCGCATTGGTATAGTCGGTTACATGGACTTGTTTGCCTGTTAAATTCCAGGTTAGCCAACTATCAATCGTCCCAAATAATAATTCACCCTTTTCAGCTCTTTGCTGAGCATCTGGTACTTGATCTAAAATAAAACGAATTTTCGTTGCTGAAAAATATGCATCAATGCGCAAACCAGTTTTTTGATAGAAAAATTCTTCATAACCTTGATTTTTTAAGTTTTCAGCAATAGCTGCAGATTGTCTAGATTGCCAAACAATCGCTGGATAAATCGGTAAACCAGTTTTTTTATCCCAAATGACCGTTGTTTCTCGTTGATTGGTAATGCCGATAGCTGCAATTTGTTTTGCTTTAATTTCAGAAGCAATTAATGCCTCAGCAATCACACTTTGGATAGAGTGCCAAATTTCTAAAGGATTATGCTCGACCCAACCTTCTTTTGGAAAATACTGGGGAAATTCCTTTTGCGAGCTAGCGACCACTTCCCCTCGATGATTGATTAATAAGGCCCGACTACTCGTAGTTCCTTGGTCGATGGATAAAATATATTGGCTTTGCATAACTTCACCTCAAATTTCTCTATTATTTATTGGAATGTCGTTTAAACTTTTTTCAACGTTTGCAATCGTTTGCCACATATAGACTACCACAATCTAGACAAGATGAAAACAGGTAAGCGAATTTCATACTTTATATTATTTTGTTATGTTTTAAAGATAACATTTGGAGACAGTTGCTATTATCGGTATAATAAAAAGTTGGAAAGAGCAGTTTTAAAATAAAGAGGGTGTTTGTTTGTTTTATAGTATCCTAGCCAATATTAGTGTCTTGACTTTGGCGATTTACTTATATTTTCGAATGAATGATTATTTAGATCAAAAACGGGCTGGGCCGCTCAAAAGAAACTGTTTTTACTGTCTTTGGGTGGTATTAGTTGGCGCGGTTTTAATGAAGTATTCCATTGTCGCGTTTCAAATTCATTTTGATTTTCGCTTTATTTTGATTGCGCTTGCTTGTATTTATTTAGATTGGTCTGTGGTGATTGCCAGCATCTTTTTCCTTTCATTGGAGCGTTTTATCTTTGAACCGAATCTGATGAGCGTGATTAATTTGTTTTTTAATATTTATTTAATGGCAACTTTACCAATAATTAGCAAGTACAGCAAAAAGCGTTTGTCGATTTTTCATCAGATGAATGTGACAATGAGTTTCATGGTCATAAGTTCGATAATCCTACACTTAATGCTCGGGCGTTTGAATCCAACCATTATCCTGAATTGCTTGATATTACTCGCTTCCGGTGTAGTTGGCAACGCGCTGATGAGTTTATATATTGAGGATTTGTCTGAGGTCTATCAAGCCAGCAACTTTGACCCACTGACGAAATTGCAAAATCGCCGTAAACTCAATCAACTCCTGCTATCCCTGAAAAATAGCGGCGAAGAGTGTTATATCAGTATTTTAGATATTGATTATTTTAAAAAATTCAATGACACATATGGACATGCGGTAGGTGATCGCGTGTTAAGATTCGTATCGGATTATCTCCGGCAAATCGAAAGTTCAAACGCGCGGATTTTTCGGTTTGGCGGCGAAGAAATGGTCATTGTGCTCTTTGGAAAAAATCTTAGCGAATCATGCGAAAACTTAGTGCAGCTACAAGAAAATTTACCTGCGTTTTGTCACAAGAAAGCCGATTTTCCATACACAGTGACACTTTCACAAGGAATCGCGCATAAACAAAGAAACGAAAATCTATTCAAAACACTCAATCGGGCAGACCAGGCTTTGTATCGCGCCAAAGAACAAGGACGAAACCAAACAATTCTGAATGATTAAGATAACTAACAATTTGTAATTCATAGATATTTAATAACAATAGAAGGTGATATTTTGAGTTTAACAAAACGTATCATCTTTACCTTAGCATTTTTGTTTTCTGTTATTTATTTAGCTTGGCGGGGGCTCTTTACCTTGCCGTTTCACCAAGCTTGGTGGGTATTGGTCTTTGGGATTTTGCTATGGTTGTGTGAAGTGGTCTCAACCTTTACGGGGATGATTTTAATCTACAATAAGCAAAAAGCCAAAAAATTAAGCAAACCACAGGCCAATGCAAAAGACTATCCGGATGTCGATGTCTTGATTGCCACACACAATGAAGATGTCGCGCTTCTTAGAAAAACTGTCAATGCCTGTGTAAAGATGAAGTATCCAAACAAACAAAAGGTACATATTTATCTTTGTGATGATAGTAACCGACCCGAAGTCAAAGCACTGGCAGAGGAATTCGGCATCACTCACATCGGGATGACCGGTAACAAACATGCCAAATCCGGAAATCTCAATCACGCTTTGAGTCAGACTACATCTCCTTTAGTGGCGACTTTTGATGCGGATATGATTCCTTATAGTAATTTTTTACTTGAAACGGTACCTTTTTTCGTGGAGAATCAGTACAAACGCAGACAAGATAAGAAAATCAAACCGCTGGGCCTTGTGCAAACACCACAAAGCTTTTACAATGCGGACCTTTTCCAATTTAATCTCTTTGTCGAACAAAATGTAGCCAATGAACAAGACTTTTTCTCAAGGGAAATTAATATTTTAAACAATTCCCATGGTGCGGCGATTTATACCGGATCGAATACTGTGCTTTCACGTGAAGCCATCATGCAAGCGGGCGGATTTCCAACCGATACGATTACGGAAGATTTCGAATTAGGTGCGCGGATGAATATTGCTGGATACCAAAATCTGTCTACTCTTTCACCCATGGCTAGCGGACTTACTCCTGTGGATATTCCGAGCATGATTAAACAACGCGTGCGTTGGGCTCAAGGGGTGGTCCAAAGTGTGCGAAACATTCATCTACTCACGAATAAAAACTTATCTTTCGGTCAAAAAATTGTTTATCTAAATAGTTATTTATATTGGTGGAGCTTTTTAAGAAGATTAGTATTTATTTTAGCGCCAATTTGTTATACATTACTGGGTTGGGAAGTCGTGGATACTAACTTTTGGACTTTGCTGTATTTTTGGATTCCTTGTCAAATTTTCCAAAAAATTGCACTAAAAGAAGTCTCTAGCAAAGTGAGCACACCGCGATGGGGCGAAATCCAAGAAACCATTCTCGCACCATTTTTGACGATTCCAGTATTCAAACAATGGATTGGCCTGGGGGAACATCGCTTCAAGGTAACCGATAAAAATGCCAAAGCAAGCAAAAAAGATATTCTTTATGGTTGGCCCCATTTTCTACTTTGGCTACTCGCGCTAGTTGGCTTAATTCGTTTTAATCTTGGTAAAACGCCGACTGAACTCTTCTATGGTAGCGTGATTAGTTTTTGGTTATTGAGTCATTTATTTAATCTGACTTTTGCACTGCTCTTTTTCGTGGGGCGCCCAAGTTATCGTAGCTATGAACGATTTAAAGCAAGTTATCCTTTGAAATTTCCGCTCAATGGTCAACTTTATCAAACACAAACGCATGATATTTCTGAAGCAGGTCTTTCTTTTATGAATGAAGAAATGCTTAATGTGCCGCTCAATCAAAAAATGGCCTTTACCTTAATGCGTGACCACCAATCGCTGACTTTAATGGGTGAAGTGGTGCGAGTGGTGCCTCTGGGGGACAAATATCTCTTTGGGGTACATCTGGATTTGACCAACAAAAGCCAGTATCACGAGTATTTAAGCTATATTTATGATGGGTTTAATCAAAATTTACCGCAATATTATGACCATCAAATCAGCTTGTTTAGACGGCTTGTCAATATTTTTTATCAACGCACGCGCTTAGTCCAAACGAAAATGACACGAGAAGAAGCACAACTCAAAGTACCGATTTTCCAACAAATTCATACCGCAGATGGGACCTTGACGCTTCAATATCTAATCGCCAAACATTTGATTATCCAAGCAGAATCGCTGTTATTTGCCCCTAAACTAAACATTTCCTATCAGGGCATTGATTTTCAGTTAAGTTTGGTGCGGGCTTTGTCTCAGGATACCTTTGTTTACCACATTGATAATTGGCAGGAAGTCTTAAACCATGCCAATTACCGCCAACTTTTCAGCACGCGTAACAGTTAAATGTTCCACGTGAAACACAAACAGCCAGCTGACAGTTTAGCTATCAGTTGGCTGTTTTTTCTATAATAAGTTTGCTTCTAAAATTTGTTGTACGACTTGTTGGCTCACACTAGCTGGCTGATTTTTGCGCGATAACAAGGAAATATGAAACGAAGGCTTATTTTTATCGGCAATCTCCAAACAGACCAACTCATCTTTTTGCTCATCTACCGCAATTTCCACTAAAAATCCAATTCCCACGCCTTCTTTAATCATGCCTTTTAAAATATTTAAATCACTATTTTGATAAATGACTTTTGGGGTAAAGCCTGCTTGTTTGGCTAATTTTTGCATCGCTTTGGGGTGAATATACTGCTCATTTAATACGACAAATTTTTCCTCTACTAGCTCACTAAAGGTGACTGATTTTCGTTTAGCGAGTGGATGATTGCGCCCTACAACAATTTTAAACTGTTTTTGATCAATCGGTAAAATCTCTATTTGGTCATCATACAAAGGATTCATCATACCGACAATGGCTAAATCTAGTTGACCTTTCAGTAAAGCTTGATACAAATCATGTGAACCGGAATTTGAAATCTCTAGTTTGGCTAATAATTGCTGGGCGGCTAAGGCTTTTGACACCTTTGGAAAATAGAAATTACCAATAATTGGCGGCAATCCTAAACGCACTTGGAGCTCTTGCAAATGATTGATTTCCAGTTTAGCCAAAGCGAGTTCTTTTAAGATATTTTGGGCATGTTTGGCTAAAATTTTGCCCGCAGGTGTCAATTGAATCTGTGCATGCGATTGATTCCGCACAAGCAATTCCGTCTGTACTTCCTCTTCCAAACGCTTGACAGCATAGGTAATCGTTGGCTGCTTCACCTGAAAAAAGGCCGCCGTCTTCGTATAACTCTTCAACTTCGCTAACTGTTGAAAATACTCCAAATCCTTAAATTTCATCGCCTGTACCTCTCATATAAATATTATTTATTATAAATCATCCTTTTGACTATAACAAATTTTTTAGCGTAAAGTAGCGCACGTAAAGAAAAACAAACTATTGGAGGACCTAAAGATGAACGGTTTTGAAATTTTAAACAACCCATTTTTAAACAAAGGAACAGCATTTACCAAAGAAGAACGCAAAAAATACGGTTTGACTGGGATGCTTCCTAGTACTGTCCAAACCTTGGAACAACAAAAAGTCCAAGCATATGGTCAATTTTTAAGCAAAGAATCACGACTTGAAAAACGAATTTTCTTGATGAACTTATTCAATACCAACCGCACCTTATTCTATGCCTTAATGGATGAACATTTAATAGAATTTATGCCGGTTGTTTATGATCCAGTGGTGGCTGAATCTATTGAACAATACAATGAAATCTTCTTAAAACCACAAGATGCAGCCTTTTTATCCATCGATGAACCTGAAAATATCGAGGCAACCTTAAAAAATGCCGCAGCTGGTCGTGATATTCGCTTAATCGTAGTAACTGATGCAGAAGGTATTTTAGGAATGGGTGACTGGGGCGTTAATGGTGTAGATATCGCTATTGGTAAATTAATGGTTTACACGGCTGCAGCTGGTATCAATCCAAGTCAAGTATTACCTGTCTCTATTGATGCTGGTACCAATAACCAAGCCTTACTAGATAATCCATTATATCTAGGCAATCGTCATCCACGTATCTACGGTGAAAAATATGATGCTTTCATCGAAAAATTTGTCCGTGCTACTGAAAAATTATTCCCTGAAATTTTATTACACTGGGAAGATTTTGGTCGTAGTAACGCGGCAAAAATTTTAGAAAAATATCAAAATCAGCTAACTACCTTTAACGATGATATTCAAGGAACAGGTTTAGTGGTCATGGCTGGTATCTTTGGCGCTTTAAACATTTCTAAAGAAGACCTAAAAGATCAAATCATCTTAAACTTTGGTGCCGGAACTGCCGGTGTCGGGATTTGTAATATGATTTTTGAAGAAATGGTAAGAAGTGGCTTAAGCGAAGAAGAAGCACGTAAACATTTCTACCTTGTGGATAAACAAGGGCTATTATTTAGCGATACACCAGATTTAACACCTGGTCAAAAAGCCTTTGTCAGAGAACGTAACGAATTTAGTAACGCTGAGGAATTAACCAATTTAGAAGCGATTGTTCAAGCAGTCCATCCAACTATTATGATTGGTACCTCTACTCAACCAGGAACCTTTACTGAAGCGATTGTTAAAGAAATGGCCGCACACACAGCTCGTCCAATTATCTTCCCATTATCCAATCCAACGAAATTAGCAGAAGCTAAGGCGGAGGACTTAATCAAATGGACAGAAGGACGTGCTTTGATTGGTACAGGCATTCCAGCTGCTGATGTGACTTATAATGGGATGACCTATCAAATCGGTCAAGCCAACAATGCTTTGATGTATCCAGGATTAGGGCTTGGTTTAATCGCTTCAACCGCTACTAGAGTAAATAGCGAGATTTTGGCAAAAGCCAGCCGTGCGCTAGGTGGAATTGTCGATAGTAATCAACCAGGCGCTGCTGTCTTACCACCCGTTGCTAAAATCACTGAATTCTCACAAAAAATCGCTGAAATTGTTGCCCAAAACGTTGTCGATCAAGGGTTAAACCGTGAAGAAATTAAAGATGTTAAACAAGCCGTGCAAGCAATGAAATGGACACCTGAGTATCGCGAATTCACATTGTAAGAGGTGGGATGATGGAATCAACAACTCAAAAAAGTAAATTCAAGCAACTGATGTCGGTAAAAATTACCGGCATCACCCTTCCTGTGTATCTAATTTTATTAGCAGTTTTAGTCATTGCTTTAGCTCTAGGCAAGCTGCCAGATAATATTTTAGGTGCGCTAGCTGTTTTAGTTTTATTAGGGAATTTATTCCATTTTCTAGGTACAAAAATCCCAATTGTCAAAACCTATCTCGGAGGTGGCGCAGTCTTTTGCATCTTTGCTAGTGCGGCGATTGCAACCTTTCATATTTTACCGAATAGTGCAGTCGAATTAACCAAAGATTTCGTCAATCACATGGGATTTCTAGATT
>DYWZ01000067.1 GCA_020742395.1 Enterococcus columbae | reverse complement strand
GCATGTATTAGGCACGCCGCCAGCGTTCGTCCTGAGCCAGGATCAAACTCTCATAAAAAAAGTTGATACAATCTTGCGATTGTTAAGCTCAAAAAATTGATTTGCTAGCTATTGCTTGCATGTTGTTTGTTGCTTCTATTTAATAGAAGCGCCTTACACATATTGGTTTGCTTTTTTGTTCAGTTTTCAAAGGTCTACTGTTTTGTTTCGACAACTCTTATATTTTACTCCTTCACATTTAAAATGTCAAGAAGTTTTTTGAAGAATTTTTTAAACAAATTTTTTATCGCTCGCAGCGACTTTTATATAATAACAAAGTCATATTTTTTTGTCAACTACTTTTTTTCAAAAAATATTTTTTCAATCGAATCAGTAGTTCACTAAATCAGCGACTTTCATAGATTATCACGTCTTTTACTTATCGTCAAGTACTTTAAACAAAAAAAGTTATGAAAACATTTTCTTTCTATTTGTATTCATATCTTCAGCTAAGCGATCAAGCTACTCTTGAACTTTAAGTGCGCTTAGCTACAGTTGACTTCTATTCATTTATTTAAGCTTTTCATTTTTTAGTATCGAATAAGACTTGATATTCTTCATAACCTGCGGCTTTTAAATCAGCAACTGGGATAAACTTTAATGCTGCCGAATTGATACAATAGCGTAATCCCCCTTTTTCAATAGGACCGTCCGTAAAAACGTGGCCAAGATGTGAATCGGCCTGTTTACTTCGGACTTCTATGCGATGCATGCTATGTGAAAAATCAGCTTTTTCTTTAATGACTTTACGATTAATTGGCTGCGTAAATGCAGGCCAGCCACAACCTGATTGATACTTGTCTTTAGAACTAAATAAAACTTCTCCACTTACTACATCAACATAGATTCCTTCTTCAAAGAAATCATCATATTCGCCTGAAAATGGACGTTCCGTTGCATTTTCTTGCGTAACAGCATAAGCTAACGGTGAGAGTTGTTGCTTTAATTTTTCCTTATCCATAATAACCCTCCTACATACACTATGATTTTTAATCAATACTATTGCTTTATCTATTATAACTTAACTTCCCTACTACAAGCTATTAAGACACTCCTACATCAAACAGTGAGACTAAAGCTTTCTTAAGCTAAATGATCGTCTAAAGCGCAAAATAGCCTACAAAAATAGTCCCAGCTAAATAAGTAACTGGGACTATCACATAAGCTAATTGAAACTTTTAATTTCTTAATAAAACTAAAAATGCTGTTAATAAAACGAAAGTTAATAAAGTAATCGTATCAAGCAATTTCCATTCTAATAAACGATATTTAGTACGTCCATTTCCGCCTTGATAGCCTCTTGCTTCCATTGCATAGGCTAAATCAATCGCACGAGTAAAACTACTTACAAAAAGTGGAATTAATAGCGGAATAATCGCGCGCATTTTTTGAATTAGATTACCTTCTGAAAAATCAACCCCACGAGCTCGTTGGGCATTCATAATTTTCTCAGTTTCATCCATCAAGGTTGGAACATATCTTAAAGCAATTGATAGCATTAATGAGAATTCATGGACAGGTAATTTAAATACCTTTAATGGTTTCAATAATGATTCTATCGCATCAGATAATTCTAATGGCAAAGTCGTTAAGGTCAGTAGCGTAGACATAAAGATAATTAGTACAAAACGACAAAAGATAAAAACACCATTAGTTATTCCGTATTCAGTAAGTCTAAAGATTCCCCATTGCCAATAGATGGTACCTCCATTAGTGAAAAAGACTTGTAAGAATACAGTAAATAAAATCAAGCCAATCAACGCTCTTAAGCCTCGTATAAAGAATAAGAGATTGATTTTAGATAAGCCAACTGCTAAAAAAGTAAAGGCAGCCAATAAAAGATAGGTTTGCCAATTATTAGCTAAAAAGATGATACCTATAAAATAAAAACTAGCAATCAGCTTCGCACGTGGATCCATTTGATGAATCAATGAATTTCCTGGAATATAGCGTCCAAAAATTAATTTATTCATGAACAAGTCCTCCTTGTTGCATGATTTCATCTGCTAAAGCCTTAGCAGTCAATGGTAATTGCTTAAATTGCATCCCTTTTTCTTGGAGTTTTAAAGCAAATTGGGTAGCTGTCGGTAAGCCAAGTTGTTTATCTTGTAACCATTGAAAATCTTGAAAGACTACTTCTGGAGTGCCTTCTTTTACTACACGGCCTTTTTCTAACGCATAAACATAATCTGCATAATCAGCGACATCATCCATTAAATGCGTAACTAATACCAAAGTTAAGCCTTGTTCCTGATGCAATCGCCAAAACATTTCCATCATTTCCTTACGACCTTGGGGATCTAAACCAGCCGTTGGTTCGTCTAAGACTAAAATTTCTGGTTGCATAGCTAATACTCCTGCAATCGCTACTCGACGCATTTGCCCCCCAGATAGATCAAAAGGTGAGCGTTGGAGGTAGCTTTCATCTAAGCCAACCATTTGTAAGGTTTCTTTAGCTAGTGCATAGGCATCCGCTTGGCTTACCCCAAAGTTTTGTGGGCCAAAAGCAATATCCTTTTCAACTGTTTCTTCAAATAATTGAGATTCCGGAAATTGGAAAACAATACCGACTTTTTTACGCACCGGTTTTAGATTTTTATTATCACTTTCTGGCGTAATTTTGCGTTCACCTATCGTTACTGTACCGGCAGTAGGTTTTAATAAGGCGTTTAAGTGTTGTAATAAAGTTGACTTTCCACTTCCAGTATGACCAATAATTGCTGTATAGCTACCAGATTTAATCTGTAAATCAATGTCAAATAAAGCTCGATGCTCAAAAGGCGTATTTGGTTGATAGGTAAAATCTACTTTTTCAAAACGGATGTCCATAGCCAGTCAACCATCCTTTCTTCTGTCATGTATTCTTCAGGAACTTTCAAACCAGATTGTTTTAGAGCAGCTTTTAAACGTTCAGGAAACGGTAAATCCAACCCTAGTTCAATCAATTTTTCACCCGCTGAAAAAATTTCCTCAGGTGTCCCTTCTTGAATCAATTCTCCTTTTTTCATGACAAATATGCGATTCGCATTGGCTGCTTCGTCGATATCATGAGTAATCGATAAAACAGTTAGATTATTTTCTTCTTTAATTTTTTTGACCGTAGCAATCACTTCTAAGCGTCCTTCTGGATCTAACATACTCGTTGCTTCATCCAAAATAATAACATTTGGCCGTAAAGCAACAATCCCGGCTATTGCTACCCGTTGTTTTTGTCCACCCGATAAGCGAGAAGGCTCTTTTTTCATAAATTCTGCCATTCGAACTTGTTCAAGGGATTCTTTAACCCTAACCAACATTTCGTCACGTGGAATGCCTTGATTTTCCAATCCGAAGGCTACATCGTCTTCGACCGTTGAGCCAACAAATTGATTATCCGGATTTTGAAAGACCATGCCGACATTACGACGGATGTCCCAAATATTTTTTTTGTTTACTTCTTGCCCATTTATTTCAATTGTGCCACTTTCTGGTAAAAGTAAGCCATTAATCGTTTTCGCTAAAGTCGATTTACCTGAGCCGTTATGGCCAATAATCGCAATCCATTCTCCTTGATGAATCGATAGTGAAACATCATTTAATGCCGGAATAGTATCTTCTACTTGATAGCGAAAGGTAATATTCTTCATTTCTATAATCGGTTTCATAATTTCTCCTTAAATGCTATTCACTAGCCCTAACAATACCAAAAAACAAGAGAAAATTCAATTCCTCTTGCTTAGGATATAGAAAACGTTTTTTCCATAATTCGTTTTTATGTCTTGACACAAAAATCAACTATAAAAAAAAACACCTTATGATGAGTGCATACCCCCTGATGACTCTCATCAGAGGGTAGCGACGAGCTAGACTCGGAAAGTATAAACTTCCAACATCATAACACTCTAATAAACATCTATAAAGTGATGAAAAGTGTACTATTAAACAAGCTCTAGGATAACCATAGGTGCTGCATCTCCACGTCTTGGTTCAGTCTTCAAGATGCGAGTGTAACCACCATTACGGTCAGCATAGCGAGGTGCAATATCGTTGAATAGCTTTTGTAAAGCTGATTCTACTACGATCTTGTCGTTTTCTTCGCGAATGTCAGCAATTTCATTGCGTACAAAAGCAGCAGCTTGACGACGAGCGTGTAAGTCACCACGTTTTCCTAAAGTGATCATTTTTTCAGCAGTTGAACGTACTTCTTTCGCACGAGCTTCAGTTGTAACGATACGTTCGTTGATAAATAAATCAGTTGTTAAGTCACGTAACATCGCTTTACGTTGAGAAGATGTACGTCCTAATTTACGATAACTCATTTGGTTTTCCCTCCCTCAATCGATATTTTAGTCATCTTTGCGTAAACCTAAACCTAAATCATGTAGCTTAGCTTTTACTTCTTCTAGAGATTTACGACCTAAGTTACGTACTTTGATCATTTCTGGTTCAGATTTGTTAGTTAATTCTTGTACAGTATTAATGCCTGCACGTTTCAAACAGTTATATGAACGAACAGATAAATCTAATTCTTCGATAGTCATTTCTAACATTTTTTCTTTTTGTGTTTCTTCTTTCTCAACCATGATTTCAGCATGTTTTGCTTCATCCGTTAAGTTTACAAAAATATCTAAATGTTCAGTCATGATTTTAGCTGCTAAACTCATAGCATCTAAAGGTTCGATTGATCCATCAGTCCAAATTTCCATTGTTAATTTATCGAATACATCACGACGACCAACACGTGTGTTTTCTACTTGATAGTTCACACGACGAACCGGTGTGTAAATTGAATCGACTGGAAGTACACCGATTGGCATATCTTCTTTTTTGTTTTCATCAGCTTGAACATAACCACGTCCGGCTTTCACTGTTAAGCGTGCACGGAAAGTAGCACCTTCACTGACACTACAAATGTACATATCTTTATTAAGGATTTCGACATCAGAATCAACAAGAATGTCACCAGCAGTTACAACTGCAGGACCTGTAATATCGATTTCTAAAGTTTTTTCCTCAGAACCGTACAATTTTAAGGCTAAACCTTTTACATTCAAGATAATTTGTGCAACGTCTTCTCTAACACCTTTAATTGTAGAAAATTCGTGTAACACACCTTCAATTTGAATGTTGGTGATAGCTGCCCCTGGTAATGAAGATAGCAAGATACGACGAAGAGAATTACCTAAAGTAGTACCATAGCCTCTTTCTAAAGGTTCAACGATGAACTTGCCATAATCTTTTTCTTCATCAATTTTTGAAATTCTTGGTTTTTCGAATTCAATCATTCTTATCACTTACCCCTTTCAAAACGAAAAGTGTCTTGTTCAATGACGATAGTTGAAACTCAAAATGAGCAGCACTCATTAAACACGACGGCGTTTTGGAGGGCGGCATCCATTATGAGGAACTGGAGTTACATCACGGATAGCAGTAACTTCTAAACCTGCTGCTTGTAATGAACGGATTGCTGCTTCACGTCCTGAACCAGGGCCTTTAACAGTAACCTCAACTGTTCTTAATCCGTGTTCCATAGCTGATTTTGCTGCAGTTTCCGCTGCCATTTGTGCAGCAAATGGAGTTGATTTTCTGCTTCCTTTAAATCCTAATGCACCTGCTGAAGACCAAGCTAATGCATTACCATGAACGTCAGTAATCATGACGATTGTATTGTTGAATGTTGAATGAATATGAGCAACACCAGATTCAATATTCTTTTTGACACGGCGTTTGCGACTCACTTTTTTTCCTGCCATGAAGTGTTAACCTCCTTCACTAATTAGTTAATTATTTTTTCTTACCTGCAACGGTCTTAGATGGACCTTTGCGAGTACGTGCGTTATTCTTAGTGTTTTGACCACGAACTGGTAACCCACGACGATGACGCATACCACGGTATGAACCGATTTCCATCAAGCGTTTGATGTTAAGGTTGACTTCACGACGAAGGTCACCTTCTACTTTTAATTTGTCAACTTCAGCACGGATAGCATCTGTTTGTTCGTTAGTTAAATCACGTACGCGAACATCTTCAGATACACCAGCTTTTGCTAAGATTTCTTTTGCAGTTGCTGTACCAATACCATAAATGTATGTTAATGAAACAACAACACGTTTTTCACGAGGAATATCTACTCCTGCAATACGAGCCATATTCTGTTACACCTCCAATTATCCTTGACGTTGTTTGTGTTTTGGATTTGCTGGGCAAATCACCATAACGCGTCCTTTACGACGAATTACTTTACAATGTTCACACATTGGTTTTACTGATGGTCTTACTTTCATGATAATACCTCCTAATGATTTACGGAGTACAATTATTTAAAGCGGTAAGTAATACGACCACGAGTTAAGTCATACGGTGATAACTCAACTGTTACCTTGTCACCAGGTAAAATGCGAATGTAGTTCATTCTAATTTTACCAGATACAGTGGTAAGCACTTGATGGCCATTTTCCAACTCGACTTTAAACATTGCATTCGGCAAAGTTTCGACGACTGTACCTTCGACTTCAATCATATCTTCTTTTGCCACGCACAGTACCTCCTTGTACATTTTCGTACCTTACAATACGATAAAACGGCGGAATTTACTTCCACCTGAGATTCTCAAAACAATGCTCCTAGTACCAAAAAAATACTAGAAGTCGGACTTGAAAATTATACCATAGATCCTACCAATTTATCAAGAGAAAGTTTCTATATTTCAAGTTGGTTTGCGGGCGATAGAGTGTTAGTCAATAATTGATTGTACATCGGCAAACACAGTATCGATATCGCGATTACCATCAATTGATTTCAATAAACCTTGCTCTTTATAATAGGCAAGAATTGGTTCGCTATTTTTGATGTTTACAGCCAAACGATTTTTCACCGTTTCTGGTTTGTCATCATCACGTTGATAGAATTCATGTTCGCCACAACGATCACATGTTCCTTCAACTTTTGTTGGTTTAAAGATTTTATGGAAGCTAGCACCACAATTACGGCACATATAGCGACCAGTTAATCTTTCAACTAAAACAGATTCTGGTACATTGATGTCAATAACAGCATCAATTTTTTTACCTAATTCGCTAAGCATTTGATCTAATGCTTTGGCTTGATCTAGTGTACGTGGAAAGCCATCTAATAAGAAGCCGTTTATAGTATCTGCTTGCGCTAAACGTTCTTTTACGATTCCGTTAGTTACTTCGTCAGGTACTAATTCTCCACGATCCATATATGATTTAGCTTCTAAACCTAACGCTGTTTCATTAGCAATTGCTGCACGAAACATATCGCCAGTAGAAATATGTGGAATTTGGTACTCAGCAATGATTTTCTCAGCTTGGGTCCCTTTTCCAGCGCCTGGTAATCCCATTAAAATGAGGTTCATGCTTCATTCCTCCTAGAAGTTTATGAATAGTGTTGAGGAAATTCCTCAACACTTCAAAAACTTAATTGATAAAACCAGTATATTTACGTTTCAGCATTAAACCTTCAAGTTGCTTAGCAGACTCTAAAGCTACACCGATAACGATTAATAAACTTGTTCCTCCCAATCCGATAGAGCCAGGTAAATTCCAAACCATTTGCGCAATGATTGGCAATAGAGCTACCAAACCTAAGAACACAGAACCGACTGTGCTTAGACGCATTAAAAGACCGGAAACATATTCTTCTGTGCCACGTCCTGGACGAATACTTGGAATATAGCTTCCTTGTTTTTGTAGGTTTTCAGCAAGTTTTTCTGGGTTCACTTGTACAAAGGCATAGAAGAAAGTAAAGCCTACAATTAAAACGGTATATAAGGCAGCTCCTGGAACTGTATTATAACTGAATAATGTAGTCACTACTTCATACCATTTCTCATCACTGTGAGAGCTTGCTAGTGCTTGAATAATGGCACTAGGTGTTGTTAAGAAAGAGCTAGCAAAGATTACTGGAATCACCCCTGCAGCATTTACTTTTAATGGTAAGTAACTGCTAGTTGGTGCTCCGGTCATGCGTTTAGTGTATTGAATTGGAATCTTGCGTTCCGCTTGTTGAACAAATGTTACAAACGTAATAACAATTAAAACGGCAATCACTAAAGCAAGAGCAACTAATGCTGATTTCCACAATTGTGAAGAATCGATATTAATGAAGTAATCTTCGACAATTTCTTTTATACTTCCTGGTAATTGTGAGATAATCCCTGCAAAGATGATCATTGACACACCATTACCAATA
>DYWZ01000066.1 GCA_020742395.1 Enterococcus columbae | reverse complement strand
ACTTCTACTTTCACATCATTTTTACGACGGTTTAATACACCACGAACGATGTCAGCATAACCAAATTGAACCATACCTGGGTCACATACTAACATTACACGTTCTACGTTAGGCATTTTTTCTAAATATAATAAAGAATTCTTTTCAAAGTAGATTTTTGGTGGTAATTTGAACCATTGCATGTTATTTCTCCGTTTCGCTAAAGTTTTTACGTTAATCAAGTTAACTGCTGATACATTTCGAGATACAGAGTTCTTACCGTATGAACCACAACCTAATGTAAGTGATGGAATCATTTCGTTGTAAATGTCACCAATACCACCTTCAGCAGATGGACTGTTCACTAAGATACGGCAAGCTTTCATGCGTAAGCCAAATTTCACTTGTAAATCTTCATCTTCTGTATGAATAACTGCTGTATGTCCTAAACCACCTAGATTTAACATACCTTCACATAATTCGAAACCATGTTCAGTGCTGTTTGCTTTCACCATTGCTAAAACTGGTGATAATTTTTCACGTGATAGTGGATAATCAGGGCCAACACCTTCTAATTCCACGATCAACATTTTTGTTTCAGCAGGTACAGAAATTCCTGCCCATTCAGCAATCTCACGTGCATGGTGTCCTACTACTTTAGGATTAACTGCTGTTTTTGCTTCATTCATTACAACAGCTTCTAATTTAGCAATTTCATTTGGTTTTACAAAGTAGACATTATGTGCTTCAAATTCAGCTTTTACTTCAGCGTAAACTTCTTTGTCTACGATAACAGCTTGTTCAGACGCACAAATCATTCCGTTATCGAATGTCTTTGATACGATTAAATCATTAACTGCACGTTTGATTTTCGCTGTTTTTTCAATATAAGATGGTACGTTACCAGGACCTACCCCTAATGCTGGTTTACCAGTTGAGTAAGCTGATTTAACCATACCAGCACCACCAGTAGCTAAAACTGTTGCTACACCTGGATGATTCATCAAGGTTTGAGTTGCTTCAATTGATGGATGTTCAATCCATTGAATACAGTTTTCAGGTGCACCAGCTTTGATTGCTGCGTCACGAACGATACGAGCAGCTTCTGCTGAACATTGTTGTGCACTTGGGTGGAATGCAAAGATAATTGGATTACGTGTTTTTAATGCAATTAAAGCTTTAAAAATTGTAGTTGAAGTTGGGTTAGTTGTTGGTGTAACCCCACAAATAACACCAACTGGCTCAGCAATTTCAATTAAACCTTTTTGTTTATCTTCATTGATTACACCAACTGTTTTATCGTGTTTGATGTTGTTCCAAATATATTCTGAAGCGTACATGTTTTTGATTGCTTTATCTTCATATACACCACGGCCAGTTTCTTCAACAGCCATTTTCGCTAATTTCATGTGTTTGTCTAATGCAGCCATCGCACCTTGGTGTACAATGTGGTCAACTTTTGCTTGATCAAAATCGCTCATTTCTGCTAAAGCTACATTTGCTTTGGCAGCTAATTCGTCGATTACTGCTTGTACATCATTTACTTTAATTTCTTCTTTTTCTACTACCTTCTTAGCCATATGGTTCCTCCTGCGCTTCCGCTAATATTTTTTGTTAACCATTTCACACACTTAATATACATTATCTATTTCTATTTGTAAATAGATTTTTGTGATTTTTTTCACGGTTTTTAAAAATATAGCAAAAACAAAACGAAAAAAGCAGATTGCGCACTTATATATCAACATTTATCCATTGATTAAATATCCAAAAAATTCTTCAATAATTTATCCACTTGATATATTTTATTAAAGAAAACGCTTTGAAACAAAATGAAAAATATTTCACATTTTCATAAAATTTATCTTTGCCATTTTTCAAATAAAAAAGGATTGAAAATCCTAATGACTAGAACTTTCAATCCTTCTATACCTTCATTCATTATAAATGATTATTCTTCTTCAGAAGTTGTCTCTTTAGTTTCTTCAACAACAGATGCAGCTTCTGAGACTGTGCGAATCGCATTACGGTCAAATTCTAAAATGACGCCTTCACAATCTAAATCCACAGTGTTAGTATCTTCATTAACAGCAGCAACCACACCATGTAATCCTCCGATTGTAACTACTTTACTTCCTGGTTTTAAACCATCTAATAATTTTTGACGCGCTTCTTGTTGTTTCTTTTGAGAACGTGACATGAAAAACATCATCCCACCAAAAAGAATCAACATAGGCAAAAGACTAATTAATGAATTCAATAGATCGACATTTCCTTTCTTGTATTACCATATTCTTAACACATTATAGAAAGATTATAGCATGTTTTTTATCGTTTTTCATCCTAAAACCAGTTTTATCATTTGAACTTTATATAAACTAAAAGTTTTTAGCATTTGCTTTATTAAAGCCGTATTCTTCAAAGAAATATTCTCTAAACTCTAATAAATTATCATTCATAATTGCTTCACGTACTTGTTTCATCAAGTTTAATAAGAAGTATAAATTATGATAGGAAGTCAAACGCAAACCAAATGTTTCATCACATTTAATTAAGTGACGAACATAAGCTCTAGTATAATTACGACAGGTGTAACAATCACATTTTTCATCAATTGGTCTAAAGTCTTCTGCATATTGAGCATTTTTAACGACTAATCGACCTTTTGAAGTCATACAAGTACCATTTCTAGCAATGCGCGTTGGTAAGACGCAGTCAAACATATCAATTCCGCGAATAACGCCATCAATTAATGAATCCGCTGCGCCAACTCCCATCAAATAGCGTGGTTTATTTTCGGGAATTAACGGCGTCGTAAACTCTAATACTCGATTCATTTCAGCCTTACTTTCACCTACTGAAAGACCACCGATAGAATATCCTGGAAAATCCATACTAACTAAATCGCGCGCGCTTTGACGACGTAAATCCTCAAAACCAGCACCTTGGACAATACCAAATAACCCTTGACGATCTGGATTTTTATGAGCTTTTAATCCACGCTCTGCCCATCTAGAAGTACGTTCAATCGATTTTTTCACATAATCATAGCTTTCATTAAACGGTGGACACTCATCAAAACTCATCATAATATCTGAACCTAGTTTGTTTTGAATATTGATTGCTTTTTCTGGTGATAAAAATAATGGTGATCCATTTAAATGATTTTTAAAATGAACCCCTTCTTCTTCGATATTACGCATATCAGCTAAAGAAAATACTTGGAAACCACCAGAATCAGTTAAAATTGGTTGATCCCAATTCATGAATTTGTGTAGACCACCAGCTTTTTCTACTAAATCCTCACCTGGGCGCAACCATAAATGGTACGTATTACTCAAAATGACGCCTGCACCCATTTCTTTTAACTCTTCAGGTGACATTGTTTTAACGGTTGCTAAAGTGCCAACCGGCATAAACATTGGCGTTGGAAAAGTACCATGGGGTGTGATTAATTCTCCCAAGCGTGCGCCGGTATGTTTTTCCTTTTTTATTAAGCGATAACGAATCGCTGGCTCTGCCATTTATTTCCCTACTTTCTTTTTGTTAAATTACATTGATACTACTTAATGATATAGGTTTCAAAATGGTTTTGCAAGTTTCCAATGGAAATTCTAATTTGCTCAAACATTTCTTAACTATTATTTCTTGAATAACTATCTATTGTGAACTACTCTCCACTTAGCTAAACCTAACGGTTCTTAACGCTTGAAGTGGGAGCTTCTTGGGAATAGAGCATAATTGATAGCTTATTTCTTCACTAACAACGGTTTCTCTTATTTACCAAGCTATCCCCGTAGTTCCTACGGTTTTTTTGATTGTGCCTAAGCTGAAGTTTGTATTCTTAGACCTTCAATCAGTATATTGATACT
>DYWZ01000065.1 GCA_020742395.1 Enterococcus columbae | reverse complement strand
TGTATTATCAGATGGAATGCCGAACTTATTTGCAAGATAAGTATAACCACCTTCGCCATTAAGATAAGCATTTACGACTTGCTTTTTAAACTCAAAAGAATATTTGGACATAAAAATACCGACCTCCAATTGTTAGATTTTATGGTCTAACTTTTGGGGGTCGGTACAAAAAGCGAGCTCTTTTTTTATGCTGATATAAAAAGTAATCCTTGTAATTCATTTAAAAGTTATTTATGATAGTAACGTGCATTCTAATCAAGTAGCCATACTTGGTCTGGTTCGGAAACTTCCCAGGATAAAAAACTAAGAATCTCTATTAAAAAGGAGGTAGGAAAAATGCAAAAAGTGATTATCGACTGTGATCCAGGAATAGATGATAGTCTGGCTTTACTCTATGCGTTGAAATCACCAGAAATTGATGTGATAGCCATTTGTGTGGTTTGTGGTAATGTGCCAGTAGGTATTGGTGTGCGTAATGTTTTTCATTGTTTACAACAATGCAATCGTTTGGATATTCCAGTATATCTAGGGGCCAGTCAACCTTTAGTGGTTGATTTTGTTAGTGCGCAAGATACACACGGGTTGGATGGATTAGGTGAAAGCAACTTGGCTAAAGAAGTGATTGATTTACCCGTTCAGCCGATGAGTGCAGCAACTTTTTACGCCACAACTTTTAGCCAACCGACTGATATTGCAGTTATTGCTTTAGGACCGCTAACTAATATTGCATTAGCTTTGACTGAAAATCCTAAAGTAGGCTTACATATGTCTCGATTTGTTAGCATGGGTGGTTGTTATAAAAGTCATGGTAATTGTTCACCCGTTGCCGAGTACAATTATTGGTGTGATCCACATGCAGCTAGACAAGTTTATCAAACCTTACAATGTCCAATCGAAATGATTGGTTTAGATGTCACCAGAAAGATTGTTTTTACGCCAAACTTATTAAGCTATTGTCAGTATATTCATCCTCAAATGGGCAACTATTTAGCAAAATTAGTGCAATTTTATTTTGATTTTCATTGGCAACAAGAACATCTTTTAGGTTGTGTCATTAACGATCCACTAGCGGTTGCTTATTTTATCCATCCAGAATTATGTGAAGGTTTTACTACTTATGTCGATGTTGAAACCGAAAGTATTTCTAGAGGGCAGACATTAGTTGATCGCTATCATTTTTGGCAAAAGGCAGATAATGCCAAGGTACTAACAGAAGTTCATACTGATCAGTTTTTTATCCAGTTTCTATCCGTTTTATTAGATGCACCGGCTCAAACAATAGCTGAAGATTTAACATTATGGAAGATAGGATGAGAAATATGCAACGTTTTTCAATGAAAGTATGGGTATTATTAGCAGTGGGGGTAGCCTTAAATTACATTGGTGGTAATATCGCTTTATTTTTAAGATTACCGATTTATTTAGATAGTATTGGAACCATTTTTTGTGCATTTTTACTAGGGCCGATTTTTGGTATGCTAACTGGATTAGCTAGCGGTTTGTTAGGTGGCATTACTACGGATTTGTTTTCGTTATACTATATTCCAGTAGCAATGTGCACAGGCGCAATGGCTGGTTTAGTCTATCGACGTTATCATAAATTATGGCAAGTTCCCTTACAAGCTCTAGTGATTATGGTACCTGGAACCTTGTTATCCTCTTTGATTACTTATTATTTATTTGGGGGCATTACTTCTTCTGGTTCTAGTATTATTGTCCAAATTATTTATGGCTTAGGCTTAAGTAAATTTTGGAGTATTGTATTAGTCCAAATTGTAACAGATTATTGTGATCGTTTGCTAGCTGTTATAGTGGCTGTCTTAGTGCTGACCGCTATACCAGCACGTTTAAAACAGTCTGTTTTACAATATAAGACTGTAAATAAATAAGCGCTTTTTATGGATGATTGGCTAAAAACTTAGAAGATTTGAATCTTCTAAGTTTTTTTACTTGTGTTTCAAACATTTTTTTGTATGATTAAACCAAGACTTTACTAAAAAGGAATGAGTTGGCAATATGGAGCAAATACATTTATTACATACGAATGATATCCATTCACATCTTGAAAATTGGCCTAAAATTCGTTCTTTTTTACTTGAACGCCAGCAACAGTATGTGAACGATTTAGTGCTAACGATTGATGTAGGAGATTTTTGTGATCGTTGGCATCCGTTAACTGAGGCAACCTCTGGCTTAGCAAATACCGAATTATTAAACGAGGCGAATTATGATCTAGTAACCATCGGTAATAATGAAGGATTAGGTTTTAGTCATGAACAATTAAATCAACTCTATCAAGAGGCACATTTTAAAGTAGTTTTGACCAATGTGTTTGATCAAAAGACGCAACGATGTCCTAATTGGTGTGTAGACAAAGCTATCATTGAAACTAAAGCCCAGACTAAGATCGCCTTTTTAGGCTTGACTGCTTGTTTTAAGGAAGGGTATGCGGCGAATGGTTGGGAGATTAAAGACGGTCTTGATTGTCTAAAAGATTGTCTGGAAGAAGTCAAACAAAGTGCCGATATCATTATTTTACTTAGTCATTTAGGGATTTTATTAGATCGCCAAATCGCTGCTGAATTTCCAGAAATCGCGGTTATTATCGGCGGTCACACCCATCATTTACTAATGGATGGGGAACTGGTCAATCAGACGTTGCTAACGGCTGCTCACAAATATGGAAATTATGTTGGTGAAATTACATTAACCATCGATCAACATAAAATTGTTAATCAAAAAGCCCGATGTTATGCCGTTGATAGCCTACTAGCACCGGATAAGAATGAATGGCAAATCAATCAATATAGCCAAATGGGTAAAAAGGCATTACAACAACAAAAGGTAGCTAATCTTTTACATTCATTATCTATCAACCCACCGTTTACTTTAGCTAACTCAATGATGCAGGCTTTTCAACAATGTTTACTTTCAGTTACGCAATGTGAGGTAAGTTTGTTTAATACTGGCTTGTTTTGCCAAGAGTTATCTTCTGGGGTGATTACAAGAGAGGACTTACATCAATGTTTACCTCATTTAATGCATTTAGTAAAAGTGAAGTTAACTGGTGAAAACCTGATACGTTTAGCTGGAGAAATTGAAAAAAATAGTGCCTTTTTAAGATATTATCATCCGAAAGGCTTAGGTTTTAGAGGAGAAAAATTTGGTCAGATTATCAGTAATGGCTTAACCTATGATGTTAAAAGTAAGCAAGCCTATTTAAATCAACAGCCAATTATTAAGAAAAACACTTATGTAGTGGTTACTTTGGATTATTTTGTTTATTTGCCGTTTTTCCCAACCTTAGAATTAACCGGTCAAATTGAATTACTATATCCGCAGTTGATTCGTGAAGTTTTTGCTGAATATTTAGCGAAAAAATATCCATTAAACTGAGTTTTCAAAAGTTTACATACACAATCATGAAAAAACAAGGTATAATCAAAGCTAGGTGATGAAAAATGGACAAACAACAAGAAACATTGGCGCAAGTAGAAAATACGAATGAAGCGCAAGAAAACGTTAGTGCGGAGCAGACGGAACTACTTAAAGGTGAAACGGTCACTAAAATTGCGGAGAATCAATATATGGTTGGCAATCGGCAATATGCTTTAGTGGCTAATCATCGTGATGGTTTTGATGCTCAAAAATTAGGCGAACGCTATAGTGAAGTTTTGGCGCGCTATGATTATATTGTCGGTGATTGGGGTTATGACCAATTACGTTTGAAAGGCTTTTTTGATGTGGACAATAAAAAAGCGTTACCTGAACAACGCATTGACACCTTAGAAGACTATTTATATGAATATTGTAATTTTGGCTGTGCGTATTTTGTCATTCAACGGGTGGGTTCAAAAAAAGAAAAAGCCCAACAACGCAAAAATAAAAAGAAACATACCCAACATGCCTACATTGAGGAAAAAACTGAAGTAATTAAAACAAAGAAAAAATTTAAAAAAACGATTAAGAATCATCAAGTAGATATGACTAAATCAAATCCTTCAAAAGAAATACAACATTCTGAGAAAAAAGGATTTGTGATTAGAAAAAGGGAGGAGCAATGAGTTACAAAGGCTATTTAATTGATTTAGATGGAACAATTTATCGGGGAAAAGAATTAATTCCTGCGGGGAAACGTTTTATTGAAAGATTACAATCACAAAATATTCCTTTTCTTTTTGTGACAAATAATACGACTAAAAGTCCACAGACCGTTCAACAACGTTTAGCAAATGAATTTTCGATTATGGTGGACAGTCAAACAATCTATACGGCTACCTTGGCGACGATTGATTTCATGAATGAAAAAGCATTAGGTAAAAAGGTATTTGTAATTGGCGAAGCAGGATTAATTGATTTAATTTTGGCTAGCGGTTATGTTTGGGATGAAGAAAATCCCGATTATGTAGTCGTCGGTTTAGATAACCAAGTGACTTATGAAAAATTTGTCAAAGCTACTCTAGCTATCCAAAAAGGGGCCTTTTTCATTGGGACTAATCCTGATAAAAATATTCCAACTGAACGTGGCTTACTACCAGGAGCGGGTTCTTTAATTGCTTTAATTGAAACTGCTACGCAAAGTAAAGCGACTTATATTGGTAAACCAGAAGCGATTATCATGCAAAAAGCTTTGGAACGAATTGGGTTGACCAAAGAAGAAGTATTAATGGTTGGCGATAATTATGAAACAGATATAAAAGCAGGTATAAATAATGGGATTGATACCTTATTAGTTTTGACTGGTTTTACTAAAAAAGAATCTGTTGCCCATTTACCTGTGATACCAACCTATGTCTTAGATGAATTAGATGAATGGAATATATAAAGATGAAATTAAAAATACAGAATTGGTTTGAAAATATTCAAATTCTCTTAGTTTTATTGACTATTTTGAGTTTTTGGATTGCTTTTACCATTAATTTTACCCCACTTTATACCTATCAAGTGGAGAAATATCAATTAGCTCAAGCTGTGGGAATCTCTAAATCGCAGTTATTGGCTAATTATCATCAACTTCTTGCTTATCTAAACTATCCTTGGCAAACGCAACTACATTTACCTGATTTTCCAATGTCACAATCAGGACTAAAACATTTTTATGAAGTCAAGCGTTTGTTTATAATTGATTATATTGTCTTTATTTTAGGGCTAGTTCCTAGTTGTTTTTATTTAAAAAAATTATGGAGCAAGCGGCAATTATGGAAGTTTATCCGACCAATTCAATTTTTATTGATTGGTCTAGTCTTGCTAAGTTGTTTGATGCTGATTGGTTTTGACCAGTTTTTTATTTATTTTCATCAAATTTTATTTAGAAATAGTGATTGGCTCTTTGATCCAAGTACCGATCCGATTATAAATGTATTACCTGAGAGTTTTTTCATGGCTTGTTTTATTTGCTTTTTTAGTTTATTTATCGCTAGTTTAGGACTACTATGGTATTTAGGTAAAAGGCAATTAAAAAGCTAAAAACTTTTAGGAAAAAGGAGTAAAGTATATGCACGATTTAACTAAAAAATTTAATCCGCAAGTTGGCAAAATAGCGGTATCGTTGATTCGCCAATTTGATGAACGAGTTTCAACGATTCCTAATATTTTAAAACTAACCTTAGGCGAACCAGATTTTACAACGCCAGAACATGTAAAAAAATCAGGTGTACAAGCAATTAGTGAGAATCATACGCATTATACCGGTATGTCAGGTTTGGCGGATGTTCGTCAAGCAGCTAGTGCTTTTCTTAAGCAAAAATATCAACTGAACTATCACTGGGAAAATGAAATCTTAGTGACAGTTGGGGCTACAGAAGCTATTTCGGCTGCTTTATTAGCTATCTTAGTGCCAGGGGATGAAGTCTTGCTTCCTGCACCGATTTATCCAGGTTATGAACCAGTAATTACACTAGCTGGTGCAACTCCAGTATATATGGATACAAGTGATAATGGATTTGTTTTATCACCAGAAACCTTAGAAAAAGCTTTAATTGAACATCAAGATAAGGTGAAAGCCGTCATTTTAAATTATCCAAGTAATCCAACAGGAGTGACTTATACTAGAGAAGAAGTACAAGCATTAGCTGAAGTCTTGAAAAAATATGAAGTTTTTGTCATTAGTGATGAAATTTACAGTGAATTAACTTACGGCAAAAAGCATGTATCAATTGCTGAATATATCAGAGAACAAACAATCTTCATTAATGGGTTATCAAAATCTCATGCGATGACTGGTTGGCGAATTGGCTTCATCTGTGCTCCTGAAGAATTAACGAAAGAAATCATCAAGGTACATCAATATTTAGTTACCGCAGCATCAACAATTTCGCAAAAGGCGGCAGTAGAAGCCTTGGTAGCGGGAATTAATGATGCTGATGAAATGAAAGTAGAATATCAAAAACGTCGTGATTTCTTGTTTGAAAAGATGTCCGCCTTAGGTTTTGAAATCGCTCGGCCATCTGGTGCATTTTATATTTTTGCTAAAATTCCTGCGCATTTAATCCAAGATTCATTTGAGTTTTGTGTGGATTTAGCTGAAAAGCAACAATTAGCGATTATTCCGGGGATTGCTTTTGGGAAAGAGGCAGAAGGTTATGTTCGTTTAAGTTATGCCGCAAGTATGGAGAAATTAACCGAAGCAATGAAACGTTTAGAAAAATATGTTGCTAACGAAAAAGCCTAGTTTCGCTTGTCGGTTTATCAATCAGTCTACTTTGAGGATCAAAGTGGGCTGATTTTTTTTGGTTTGATTGATCGCAAAGGCTAGCTTTTGGAAGTGAAATTTTTAATTGAATCATGCTAAAATATAGAAAAAAGCAGCCGAGGTGAGCTAGATGAAGTCTTTTTGGAATCGATTGAATACTTATTTTAAACGTCATCCGTATCAAGAGGTACTACTTCCTGCCTTAGTGGGCTCGATCCTTGGTATTACCATCGAATTTCTTTTACATGGCGATTTTTTAATTGAGAATATTTGGCTCGTACTTTTCATTAATCTTTTCCTTTTTTACCAAGCATATCGCAAGCAAAAGAAAATAAAAGCTAAGAAAAAATAAGGTTTGGTTTATTTACTTAACCTTTACAATCTATGAGAAACTTTTACATAGAATCCATTAAGTTTTTACATCCAATTGTTATGATAATCCTGTAAGAGCTAAACAAAGCTAACTACAAAAAATGAAGTAAAAATTAGCAATATAAGAGGAGCGAAATTTTAGGTATGAAAAAATTAGCAGCAGTTTTACTTTTATCAGGATTATTTTTAGCCGGATGCGGCAGTAATAAAGGAGCAGAATCAAGCACGGCTAAAAGTGATGAGCAAGTGAGCATTGTGGCAGTAGGTTCAACTGCTTTACAACCATTAGTCGAATCAGCCCAAGAGCAATTTGTTGCTAAAAATGCGAATTATCAAATTACCGTGCAAGGTGGCGGTTCAGGTACAGGGTTAAGCCAAGTAATGAATGGTTCTGTACAAATTGGTAACTCTGATGTGTTTGCCGAAGAAAAAGATGGGATTGATGCAAGTAAATTAGTCGATCATCAAGTGGCTGTTGTTGGTATGGCACCTGTGGTTAACCCTAATGTTGGTGTGAAAGATGTGACTCAGGCCCAATTGATTGATATTTTTACTGGTAAAGTGACAAATTGGCAAGAGCTTGGTGGGAAAGATCAAGAAATCGTGGTAGTCAACCGAGCAGCAGGTTCAGGTACTCGTGCAACCTTTGAAAAATGGGGCTTAAATGGAGCAACGACTATCCAAGCCCAAGAACAAGATTCTTCAGGTACTGTGAAAAAGATTGTCTCAACAACTCCTGGTGCAATTAGCTACCTAGCATTATCTTATATTGATGATAGCTTGCAAGCTTTATCAGTTGATGGGGTTGAACCAACTGCTGAAAACATTGAAACAAATGATTGGAAAATCTGGTCATATCAACACATGTATACAAATGGTAAGCCAAACAAACAATTAAAAGCTTTCTTAGATTACATGGTTTCTGATGAGGTCCAAGATTCTTTAGTAAAAGACTTAGGTTATCTACCAATTACTAAGATGCAAGTGAAACGCAGTGCAGACGGTATCGTAACACCTGTGAAATAAACATTAAAAAAGCCTAGTAATAAACATTTTCGTTTATTACTAGGCTTTTTATATTTAACGTTTCAAATGTGGAATGGTTACGATAAATGTTGCACCACTTCCTAATTGGCTTTCAATAGTTACTTTACCACCTAATTTTTCGGTATAATCTTTGACAATGGCTAAGCCTAAACCTGTTCCACCAGAATGACGGGCTCTAGCTTTATCTACCCGATAAAAACGTTCAAAAATTCGTTGATGCTCTTTAGGATCAATGCCCATTCCGTTATCTTGTACAATTAATTGATAATAATCGGCTTGTTTTTGACAGTTAATCCGAATTTGGCTATTAACTGGGGCATATTGAATGGCATTTTCAATTAAATTTTTACAAATAGGTTGTAATAATTCTTTTTTAGTGAGTATGCACAGGGATTCATTTGGCGTAATGCTGATATTTAAATGCTTATTTTGGATATTTTCGGTATAGTCAGCTGTTACTTGTTGGCATAATTTTACTAAATCGACCTCTTGTGATTCATAAGCAAACAATTCATTGGTTTTTGAAAGCTGAATGATTTCTTGAATTAAAGCCTGTAAACGCAAGGCATCTTTTTGCATGATTTGTAAGAATTGTTCTGTTAATTCAGGATCGTCTTTAGCTCCATCTAATAAGGTTTCGGTAAAACCGATTAATGAGGTCACCGGCGTTTTTAATTCATGTGAAACGTTGCTGACAAAGTCTTTTTGTAAGGTTTCAAGATGGCGAATTTTAGTTAAATCATAGCTAACACCAAGTACTTGATGATCTTCTGTGAAAAAACGTACTGAGATGTCTAAGCGACGTTTGGTTTGGGTAGTTGTGATTTCTTGATGAATGAACCCTTGTGTCTGATGGACTTGATAGATCATTTGAATTAATTTTGGATCATCAATGATATTGGTAAAGGGTTGATTTTCTTGAATCGGTGGTACTAACCCCAGTTGCTCACACATTGCATTATTCATCAAACGTAAATTGCCATCGGCTTGTATCATAAAGATACCGATCGTTAATTCTTTTAACAATGACTGAAACTGTTCTTCTGTATCCGTGTAGGCTTGATAAGTATCTCTTAAGGTTTCGTTTAATTGATTGATTAATTGATAGAGTTCAGAACCATATTTTGAATCAGTTAAAATCAGTTCCGTTTGATTAGGTTGTTGCGTCATTTTACGCAAAATCGGTAAAATCGTCTGGATAGGTTGATTCCTTTTCATAATGATTCTCAGTAAAAATAGGGTAATCAAACCATACATGACTAGATAGACCAAAAAGATAGAACGTTTCATGCCCTTGGCTTGTTGAATAAATAAACTAGTCGGTTCAGCAATTCTTAAAATCATTGTCAAGCGATCGTTCTCTTTAATAGGGATTGTGATATAGATTAATTCCTTTTTTAAAGTCTGACTATAGCGAATGGCTTGACCAGCAGCATTACCATCAATAATGGCTTTTACTTCTGGTCTTGTGGTACGTAAATCATTGACCAACTGTTCATTATACGTGTCGTAAATGATTTTACCGTTTGTCGCATTAATTAAGGTAATCCGTTCATTGGCTGATTGAACATAATCATCAGCTAATTGGATAAGATTTTCCTGTTTACCTTTACTAATTCGCACAAGTGTCTGTGCTTGTTGTTTTAGATAATTCGCTTGTTGTAATGTGACTTGCTGATTATAAAAGTAACTGATTATTTGCCAACTCAGCAAGTAAAGCAAAAATAGACCAATCGCCCATAAACTAAATTCGTGGATTTTTAGTTTTTTCATTTATTTGGCTCCTGAAACTTATAACCAAAACCTCGAACAGTGATGAGATATTCAGGATGTTTAGGATCTTTTTCAATTTTTTCGCGTAAATGACTGATATGCACATCGACAATTCTCGTCTGACCATCAAAGTCAAATTGCCAAATACGCTCTAATAAAGTATCACGATTGATTACGCGGTCTTTACGTTGCATAAAATAAACGAGCAATTCAAATTCTTTAGGTGTTAAAGTAATTTGTTTTTGGTTTACATATACTTGATAGTTAGTCAAATCAGCTGTTATTTCACCAATTTTTAGTTGTTCGAGTTGGTTGATTGTCTGCGTAGTTGATTCGCTAGTGATTTCGACAGGTTCCATTCGTCTAAAAATAGCTTTCATTCTAGCTAAGACTTCTCGTGGACTAAATGGTTTGGTTAGATAGTCATCTGCTCCGATTTCTAAGCCTAAAATGCGATCAATCGGATCATCTTTGGCAGTTAAAATTAAAATCGGGGTTTTCTTCTTTTCTTGGCGCAATTTCTTAGTAATATCCATCCCATCTAAGCCGGGCAGCATAATATCTAAAATAATAAAGTCAAAGGTTTCATTTAAAGCTAATTCTAGGGCTTTTTTGCCATCGTCAGCTAAAATGACTTCATAGCCTTCTTTTTGTAGATTAAAGCGTAATAACGTTTGGATTGATGGTTCATCATCAACAACTAATACTCGTTTCATAAGCTCTCCTTTGTAAAAAAGTCTTCTTTTCGTTGTTTATTTTATCATGAATTCACTATCAGGACTATTGTAATTACTTAATCAATGATATAATGTAAAAGACTTTACGTAGAAGGGAAAATCATCTTGATGATAGGCATTAGTGCATGTTTAGGTGGCATTTGCTGTCGGTATGATGGTAAAATGCAAAAGGTCAACCTGCTAGAAGAATTACTTGAAGCAGAAAAAGCTGTTTTAATTTGCCCAGAAGTGATGGGAAATTTGCCAATTCCTAGAGTGCCAGCAGAAATTATTGGTGGCGATGGCTTTGCTGTTTGGCAAGGAAAAGCTAAAGTGATTAATCGAGACGGTGAAGATGTGACGGAAGCTTTTAAGCAAGGAGCCAAGCTTGCTTATCAAAAATTAAAGGCACAAAATATTCAGATAGTCATTTTAAAAGAACGTAGCCCTTCATGTGGCAAGTCGATGATTTACGACGGTAGCTTTTCTGGCGTAAAGGTTAAAGGCTATGGTGTGGCAGCCGCATATTTTTCTATGCAGAAAATTCAGGTTTATTCTGAAGAAGAAGTACCGGAATTAAAAAGACAAGGGGTGCTTTAATTGGAAATTGAAAAAACCAATCGCATGAATGCGTTGTTTGAATTTTATTCAACGCTTTTAACTGAAAAGCAGATGAACTATATGGAGCTTTATTATGCGGATGATTTTTCATTAGGTGAGATTGCTGAGGAATTTGAAGTCAGTCGTCAAGCGGTCTATGATAATATTAAGCGGACTGAAAAAATTTTAGAGGACTATGAAAAAAAACTCCATATGTATTCTGATTATATGGTTCGTCGGCAGATTTTTAGCCAACTACAAGCATATCTTGATGAGAAATATCCACAAGATGAAACTTTACGTAGTTTTATGACTGAATTACAAGAAATTGATGAATAAAGAAAGGATTATTGATAAATGGCATTTGAAAGTTTAACCAAACGATTACAAGATGCGATGGGGAAATTACGTCGCAAGGGTAAAGTAACCGAAGCGGATGTAAAAGAAATGATGCGTGAGATTCGTCTGGCTTTATTAGAGGCCGACGTAAACTTACAAGTAGTAAAGGAATTTACTAAAAACGTTCGTGAACGTGCGGTTGGAGTAGAGGTTTTAGAAAGCTTATCACCAGCGCAACAGGTAGTAAAGATTGTTGATGAAGAGCTAACGAAGATGTTAGGTGCAGAAACTGTTGAATTAAATAAATCACCAAAAATTCCAACAGTTATCATGATGGTTGGTTTACAAGGGGCTGGTAAAACGACTTTTACCGGTAAGCTAGCGAACCATTTAATCAAAAATGAAAAAGCACGTCCCTTGCTTATTGCTGGTGACGTTTATCGACCAGCTGCGATTGACCAGTTAAAGGTTTTAGGTGAACAGTTAAATGTCCCAGTCTTTGATATGGGGACTAATGTTAGTCCAGTTGAAATTGTTCGTCAAGGGATGGCTTTGGCACATGAGAAGAAAAATGACTATGTCTTAATCGATACAGCTGGTCGTTTACACATCGATGAAACCTTGATGGATGAGTTAAAACAAATCAAAGAAATCGCTCAACCTAATGAAATTCTTTTGGTTGTCGATGCAATGACCGGTCAAGATGCGGTGACAGTCGCTGATAGCTTCAACCAACAATTAGGGATTACCGGGGTGATTATTACTAAGCTAGATGGGGATACTCGTGGGGGCGCTGCCCTATCGATTCGTTCGGTCACTGGTGCGCCGATTAAATTTACCGGTACTGGTGAAAAATTAACCGATCTTGAAGTATTCCATCCAGATCGTATGTCTAGCCGAATTCTAGGCATGGGTGATTTATTAACCTTAATTGAAAAAGCGCAGCAAGATTATGATGAGAAAAAAGCAGAAGAGCTTGCGCGCAAGATGAAGGAAAATAGCTTTGACTTTAATGATTTTATTGAGCAACTCGACCAAGTTATGAGCATGGGGCCATTAGAAGATTTGATGAAGATGATTCCAGGAATGAGCCAAATGCCGGGAATCGAAAATATTAAGGTTGATCCAAAACAAATTGCTAGACAAAGAGCCATTGTGATGTCGATGACCCCAGAAGAACGCGAAAATCCTGATTTGTTAAACCCAAGTCGTCGTCGAAGAATTGCGGCTGGTTCAGGAAATAGCGTGGTGGAAGTTAACCGCATGATCAAGCAATTCAAAGAGTCCCAAAAAATGATGCAGCAGATGACGAATGGCAACTTTAATATTCCAGGTATGGATCAAATGTTTGGTGGCGGCATCAAAGGAAAGCTTGGTAAAATGGCGATGAATCGCATGATTAAAAAGAATAAGAAGAAAAAGAAAAAACGTAAATAAATGAATGGCACTCCACTATTTGGCTAGATAGTGGAGTGAATTTTTGCTTTGCATTGAGAATGGTTATCAGTTAAAATGAGATTATATTGTCAGAAAAGGAGTTTTTTATGCAGCAATTAAAAATACAGTATTTAATTTCGACAGGGATTTATACGGCATTATATTTTATGATTATGGCCCTATGTCTTTTGGTCTTACGTTTTACGATTCCAGGCTTTCATAATCTGATGATTCCAGGTGTAACGGCTCTATTTACCGGTCTTATTTATTTGATTTTAATTGCTAAAGTTCAACGCTTTGGTGCTATTACGATTATGGGAAGTGTGATCGGCTTACTATTTTTAATGATGGGGCATTTTCCATTGGCATTTTTACCTAATGTTATCGCCGCGCTTTTAGCGGATGTAATTCAATTTAAGACGGCCTTACCAATTAAATTAAAGACGATGCTTAGCTATACGATTTTTAGCTATGGGTTAGTCGGACCCATTTTACCCCTTTGGTTTATGCGTCAGGCATATATCGCTGTTTTGATTGCTAGAGGAAAGGATCAAGCCTATATTCATTTTGTTTTTGAACATGTGACCAAGCAGATGTTTGTAGTTAGCCTAGTGGCGATTTTCATCGGTAGCATCGTAGGAATGCTGATTGCCTTTGGATTGTATCAAAAGCATTTTGCCGCACGTTTTGGTCGAATCTATGAATAAAAAACATTTAGCAATTGATCCTAGAGTTAGTTTAGTGTATTTATTGTTTGCTAGCTTGTTGCTGATTTTTCCTTTTGATTTTAGGATCCAAACCGCTTTTTTAGTGACGGTTTTTATCATGCTATTATTTGTTGGTAAATACAAACAATTTATCGTTTATTTGGTGCTTGTTTGCCTTTTTAAAGTAGATTGGCTAGTAGGGAATACCTGGCTACAAGTGCTTTTAGATTTTTTAGCGATAGGTCTTGCTCGCTTGCTCCCATTATTAATGACGATGAGCTTGGCGATGAATTTAAAATCAATTGGCCAATGGCAGGCTGCATTAGCTAAAATGAAGGTACCACAGTTTATTTTGATTCCATTAATCGTCTGTATTCGCTTTATCCCCACACTTATCATTGAAGGAAAGCAAATTTGGCAATCGTTGAAATATCGTGGATTAGCGCCAAATAAACGGAGTGTCCTTTTTCATCCTTGGCGTTTTTTTGAATATTTTATTATTCCTTTACTTTCCTCTAGTGAACAAGTGATTATGGATTTATCTAGTAGCAGTTTGCTAAGAGGCATTCAAAGCACGCATCAAAAGACTAGCATTTATCCCTTGCAATTACGTCTAGCGGATTATCTTTGGTTTGGAATCGTGCTTGGTTTATTAGGAGGACAATTATGGATGCGTTAATTGATTTAAAGCATCTTCATTATCAGACTGTTAGTGAAGAAACCTTATTAACAGATATTGCCTTTAAGCTTTATCCCGGTGAGTGTGTCTTACTTTGTGGAAAAAGCGGTAGTGGCAAAACAACGCTATTAAACATCTTGACTGGTTTAATTCCTGAATTATTTGAAGGAAAGCTCCGAGGAGAAGGACAGTTATTTGATCAACCGTTTCCACTAACTGATTTTCAAAGTCATGCAGCTAAAATCGGTCGTGTCTTTCAAAATCCAAAATCACAGTTTTTCACGAGTGAGGTTTTAAGTGAGTTAGCCTTTAAAATGGAAAATTTTGGTTTTTCTCGTGAGGAAATGCAAGAAAAAATCAAAGCGTCTGCTAGTTTTTTTCAAATTGATGAATTATTGGCGCATTCTTTGTACCAATTATCAGGAGGGCAAAAGCAGAAAGTCGCGCTAGCAAGCAGTCTATTACCAGAATGTAAAATCTTATTTTTAGATGAAGTGACCAGTAATCTAGATCAGCAGGCAATTGAGCAATTAAAGCAGACCTTACAACAATTAAAACAAGCTGGAGTAGCCGTTGTCTTAATCGAGCATCGTTTAGACTATTGTCTTGAGTTATTAGATCGTATTTATGTTTTAGAAAAGGGGAAGTTAAAGCAAGAGCTATCAGCATCAGAATTAAAAGCCTTGTCAGATAATCAATTATTATCCTTTGGTTTACGTCACTTAAAAAAGACTACTGCTTTAGGGAGAATGCCAGCAATCGCTCAAGCTGCAAGTGTTCATCTGCAAATTGAAAAGCTACAATTTGCCTATCATAAGCACAAACAGCCGCAGCTATCCATTGAATCACTGGCTTTAAATAATCAGCAAATCATTGGACTAATTGGTGAAAATGGAGCCGGTAAATCTACGTTTATTCAATTATTAACGGGATTATTAAAGCCTAAAAGTGGACAAATCTTTTTAAATAATCAAGTCATGAAACCAAAAGATTTACTAGCGCAGAGTTTCTTGGTTCGCCAAGAGGTAAGTCTGCAATTGTTTTTTGAAACGGTGGAAAAAGAGCTAACTTTTCAAGCCAAGCGCCTAGATTACTTTGAGGATATTGTGCAGGCTTTGTCTCTTCAAGCATTATTATCACGTCATCCCCAAAGCTTGTCTGGTGGGGAAAAACAACGAGTAGCCATTGCTAGTGCCATTCTTTCAGGAAAAACCTGTTTATTTTTCGATGAGCCAACTAGCGGATTAGATGCGATACAGATGCAACAAGTCAGTCAACAGCTAAGATACCTCCAACAAAAGTATCCCGTTTTAATTGTGATTATCAGTCATGACCAACCCTTTTTAGCTCAGGTCTGTGATCGTATCGTGAAGCTTGAAAAGGGAAGGTTAATATAAAGTATCATAGCAAATAGCCGCTGATTGATAAAAGTGAGTTCATCAATCAGCGGTTATTTTGTTTTTTTGTAGGCTATCTTTTATCTATGTTCGATTTTCTCGAGAGATACGCCATTTTTTAATTATTGTTTGATGGTACACTAAGAAAATGGATATTCCCCAGATAAATAATAAATATAGAAAAATCTTATGAAAGTCGCCGACTAGTATTTGTTCTCTAATATAACCATAAATAAGCAGTAAGCTAGTTCCGACTGACATCAATAAAAAGATAGGTAAGCGTAATTTAGGCGCAAGAATATAGCTTCCGTTTTCTTCTAAGCTAGTATGGTTAAAACTGTAATAAGCTAATAGTAAGCCACAGACAATCGCAAGGATTAATAACACTAGTAAATAAGGGTGTAGGCCATAAAATGATGGCATGAATTGTAAGGTTGATAGGTAGTAGTTTACTTTAACTGGTAGTAAAGGAATCATAAACAGCAAGTAGTAAAAAGTTAATACTATCGAAATTGGACCAAGAATCATATGTCCTAATACAGCACCTAAAACTAAACCGATAATATAAAGGGTAAAGTAGGTTAAGGTCGTACTAAAGATAGAATAGATTGCTTGTATAAAAGTAGCATTCAAATACTCATTAGGAATCGATGTATACAGGATGATTTGTGCTAGAATACATCCTAATAAGGTCGTTGCTAAAATAAACCCTGAAAAAAATAGGACCTTTTGGCTAAAGAGCCTAGATTTTTTGATATTTAATGTAAAAAGGTATTGATTAAAACGAGTTTTTAAATCGACAAAAAAGGTGACAAAACCTAAAGTTAAAAAGCACATGATTTTAAACCATAAAGACATACTACTAGTCGAATGATAGTAATACAGTAAGTCGGCATGGGCCAGATCATTTTTATTTCTAAAGTAAAGATCATCATCAGCTAAATGTAAGGTTAAATTATAACGAATAAAATCTTCTTTGGTACTCCCCTTTTTAAAATCGCTTAAAAATACCTCGGGGGTTTCTTTAAAATATTGATTAAACTCTTTAGAATGATAGTGTTCATTACTTTGATGCCATTGCTGGACGACATCAGTTGCTTGTAAGTAGAAGCTAGCAATAATGGCTAAACCAGCAAATAATAAAATCCATTTACTACGTTGCCAAAAGATTTTATAAAGCATAATATCCCTCCTTAAATTTTTTCATTCCGAAGATTTGCTTCAAAAACATCGGTCAATTGAATAGGTAGTTCTTCCATTACTAGTGGTGCTAACGCTTTGATTTTTTCAGCTAACTCATCAGAATAGTTTTCAAATAATGCGACAATAACTCGACCTTGAATTGAAATAGCCTTTGAATTTTGCTTGACGATTTCAGGTATTTCTTTACCTTTAAAGACGAGTTGTAATTTTCTAGCATGCTCACGTAAAGCTTCTAATTGATAATCTTGGGTAATGGTGTGTTGACTTAATAGCATCACACGGTCAATAATTGGTTCTAATTCGTTAAGTTGATGTGAAGAAATCAAAATACTAATTGGTTGATTACCAACAGCATCAAGCAACAGTTCAATCATTTGTTTCTTCACTAAAACATCTAAACCATCAAAGGGTTCATCTAAGAAAATATAGGTTGCTTTCGAGCTCATGGCTAAGATAAGCAGGAATAATTTTTGCATTCCCTTTGAAAGACGTTGATAACTACGATTTAAAGGTAGCTGATAAGCATGGATGAGCTTCGTGAAAAAGTCTAAATCAAATTTGGGATAGCTTAATTGATAGAAAGCAGCAATTTTTTTCAGAGAATAGGGATTGAAAAAATTTTCTTTTTCATCGATAAAAAATAGTTCGTTTTTATATTGGGGATCCTCCAAAAGATTGGTTCCTTGAAGGATGATTTCACCACTGTCAGCTAAGTAATGGCTGTTCAAGGTGCGAAATAGTGTGGTTTTACCTGAACCATTTCGACCAACTAAGCCAACGATTTCGCCAATGGTTAGTTCAAATTGGATATCACGTAGGATTTCTTTTTGATCAATTATTTTACTTAAATTTTGGACTTTCATTTTTCGTCGCCTCCTAACTCGCTAGAAATTTCATTAATCCAAGTAAAAAGCTCTTCGTTGGTAATTTTAAGATGTCGTGCTTCAATGATTAGTTGATAGAGCTGCTCTTTTAATAGCTGGATTTTATAAGTATCCTTAGGTAAATCTTGCGTTTGTTTGATAAAAGTCCCTTTTCCTTTGACGGTAACGATGACTTGCTCAGCTTCTAACTGTTTATAAGCCTTACTGACGGTATTAGGATTCATTAAAAGCTGTTTGGCAGCTTCTCTTACTGAGGGCAGTTGATCGCCTGGCTGAAGCACGCCTTGAATGACACTCTCTTTAACCGATAAGACAAGCTGCTCATAATAAGGTTTACTGCTGGTTTTATCAATACTAAGCATGCTATCTACTCCTTTCCGTGAATGATTTTTCTTTCCTTCGTGTACTATTATAACTAGTACACTTAATACGGTCAATCTCAAAATAAAAATTTTTTTGAAAAAAATGCAAGCTGTAAAGAAAAAACTCTTTACACCGTGAGAAAAAACTGTTAAACTAGCACATGTGATTAAAAATTATGGAGGTGTTAATTAACATGGCAGTAAAAATTCGTTTAAAACGTATGGGATCTAAAAAAGCTCCTTTCTACCGTATTGTAGTTGCTGATTCACGTTCTCCTCGTGACGGACGTTTTATTGAAACTGTAGGTACTTATAACCCATTAAAGAACCCTGCAGAAGTAACAATCAAAGAAGATTTAGTTCTTGATTGGTTATCAAAAGGTGCGCAACCTTCTGATACTGTTCGTAACATCCTTTCTCAAGAAGGCGTTATGAAAAAACACCATGAAGCTAAATTTGCTAAGAAATAAGGTGGATGGATATGAAAGATTTGAAAGATTTAGTCTTAACAATCGTTCGTCCATTGGTGACTCAGCCTGACCAAGTAAATTTGGAAATCACTGAGTCTGCAGAATTTTATGAATATAATTTGACCGTAGCGCCTGAAGATATTGGTCGTATTATCGGTAAACAAGGACGTGTCGCTAAGGCAATCCGTACAATTGTTTATGGTGTACGTGTAAATGGTCCTAAAAAGGTGCGTTTAAATATTTTAGACGGCAAAGAATAAATAAAATTTATTAGAGACTGGAACTGATTGTTCTAGTCTTTTTTTTGAAAACTAGGATGTGAGACAACTTGCCAAGACATGAGAAAATTCGGGTATACCCACCAATGCAAAAATCAAATTATTTTAAGATTTTGGCAATTGGCGGGGCGAATTTTCAATATGTCTAGTTGCCAAACACTGAAAAACTAGGATGTGAGGAGGGTTGCTTAGCTGCGAGCAGCTAAGCTTGCATCTTGGCTAGAAGGTGAATAAGCTTTAAAAACACTTCAGCCAAGATGACTTAGATGCGAAGACAGCTACCCTCCAAACACTGAAAACTAGGATGTGAGGCAACTTGCTAAGACATGAGAAAATTCGGATATACCCACCAATGCAAAAATCAAATGATTTTAAGATTTTGGCAATTGGCGGGGCGAATTTTCAACATGTCTAGTTGCCAAACACCGAAAACTAGGATGTGAGGTGATGTGCTGATGGATTTTTGGATTATGTGGGCAGTAGTTATCTTTTGTATGATAGCTCTTTTCAAAGTAAAATCTAAATTATTAAAATTACTCTTTCTAGCAACAATCCTCTTTTTACTATGGATTTACCAGAGTGAAATTTTTTCACTAGTACAATACGTAAAATCAAATGGTCCTAAACTAATGGATTTACAGACACTAAAGGATTGGGCCAATCAGGGGCTTACTTGGTTAAGAGATTTTGTTCAACAAATTTTTTAGTGATGATTAAGCATACGATAAAGGTTTATAAGATTTCCTGCTTAAATTCAAGAGCTAAAATCTTAAATAAAATTGATGAGGAAGGCAACTAATGACGGAATTTTATAATGTCGGAAAAATCGTGAATACACATGGAATCCGTGGAGAAGTTCGAGTAATTTCTCAAACTGATTTTCCGGATGAGCGCTATCAAGTGGGCAATCAACTGACTTTATTTAGAGCCAAGCACGAACCACTAACCCTAACGATTACTAGTCACCGTAAGCATAAAAATTTCGACCTTTTGACTTTTGAAGGCTATACAAATGTGAATGATGTCGAAGCGTTTAGAGATGGTATTTTAAAAGTAGCGGCAGAAGACTTGTCTGAATTAGCAGAAAATGAATATTACTATCATGAAATTATTGGTTTAAATGTAATTGATGAAAAAGGGCAAACGCTAGGGAAAATTGCTGAGATTCTTTCGCCAGGTGCCAACGATGTCTGGGTAGTTAAAAGATCTGGAAAAAAAGACTTGCTATTACCTTATATTGAACCAGTTGTTAAACAGATTGATCTTGAAAATGGCTGTGTACACATTGAATTACTGGAAGGGTTGTTAGATGATGAGGATTGATGTGCTAACCTTGTTTCCTAAAATGTTTGAAGGGCCAATGGGAGAGTCAATTATAGGTAAAGCACGTGAGAAAGAGCTATTATCTATTCATGTGCATAATTTCCGTGATTATTCTGACAATAAGCATCAAACGGTCGATGATTATCCTTATGGTGGCGGTGCGGGTATGCTGCTGAAGGTTCAGCCTATCTATGATAATTTAAAGGCAATTGAAGCACAAACGCCAGATACTAAAAAACGAGTGATTTTGCTTGATCCAGCTGGCAAACCTTTTAATCAAAAAATGGCTGAAGAATTTTCTAAAGAAGAGCAGCTTGTTTTTATCTGTGGTCATTACGAAGGGTACGATGAACGCATTCGTACATTGGTAACAGATGAAGTGTCGTTAGGCGATTATGTATTAACTGGTGGAGAGCTTGGTGCAATGGTTATGATTGATGCCACTGTTCGCCTATTGCCAGATGTCTTAGGCAATCAAACCTCCGCGCAAACTGATTCACACTCGACTGGACTTTTAGAGCACCCACAATATACGCGACCAGCTAATTTTAAAGGTATGGAGGTTCCCTTTGTTTTAACAAATGGCAACCATAAGCTCATTGAGGAATGGCAACTAAAAGAGTCCTTACGCCGAACCTATTTACGTCGGCCAGATATGTTAGAAAAACTAACTTTAACCAAACAAATGACTAAGCTTTTAGCTGAAGTAAAAAAAGAAGAAACCCCAAAAGACTGATTGCACTGCTGCGATTAGTCTTTTTTAATAGGGATGTGAAGTAGCTTGCTCAGACATAAGAAAATTCGAGTGATACTCTCCATTGAGAAAATCAGAAAAGTGCTGATATTTTCTCAATGGAGAGGCGAATTTTCGATATGTCTAGCTACTGAACACAGACTACAATAGGGATGTTCAGCAAGTTGGTTAGCTCCGAGCAAATAAGATCTAGTCTGGGAAAAATTCAGCGATTATAGAAATTTTTCACCAGACTAGCTTATTTGACGAAGGGGTTACTTGCTGGACACAGACTATAATAGGGATGTTCAGCGACTTGCCTAGCTACGAGAAAATTTGAGTGTTACTTACCGTTTGAAAAACGAAAGAATTTAAAATTTTTTCAAACGGTAAGGCAAATTTTCCGAGTAGCTAGTCGTTGAACACAGACTATAATAGGGATGTTCAGCGACTTGCCTAGCTACGAGAAAATTTGAGTGCTATTCTTTATTTTAGGAATATGAAGCAGTCGATTTTAAAATAAAAAAAACCATCTGCAAAATTGCAGATGGTTCGTGTCATAAAATAGATTAGCGGCGGATTTCTTTGATACGCGCAGCTTTTCCGTGTAATGCACGTAAGTAGTAAAGTTTTGCACGGCGTACTTTACCGTAACGAACAACTTCGATTTGTGCAACACGTGGAGTGTGTAATGGGAAGGTACGTTCAACACCTACACCATTTGAAATTTTACGTACAGTGTAAGTTTCGCTGATACCAGCACCACGGCGTTTGATAACAACACCTTCAAAAATTTGGATACGTTCACGTGAACCTTCCACAACTTTTGCATGCACGCGTACTGTATCACCAGGACGGAATGCAGGGATGTCTGTACGTAATTGTTCTTGTGTTAATTCTTGAATTAATGGATTCATTTCTCTTTCTCCTTATACCAAATACTCTTAAGACTTTATAAGGTCCCAGCGGAATATCGTAATCGTTGAGCACACGCTCAAAAATTATCTTAACATAGAGATATACTTGCTGTAAAGAGAAAATTCTTGTCAGTTAGAAATTTTTTTAATACACAATAAAATTTTGGGTTTACTTAGCTTCTTTCGATTTTAATCAATGCGCTAAGCAAAGGGATAAAAAAAGCTGAATAAGCTGAGGAAGCACTAAAATCGTATATAAGGTTCGGCTAATTTGGATGAGTGCAATCTTAGTCATATCACCACCTAAGTCGCCTGCAATCAAGGAAATATCGGTTGCTCCAGCTGGTGAAGAAGCAAATAAAGCAGAGCGTAAATCTAAGCGTTTAGTGCGATAAATGGTCAAACCAAAAATCAAATTAATGATGAGATAATTGAACAATAATAGAGCTGCAGGCAAAATTAATTGGCGGAAAAATAGTAAGCTGTCATCAGTAAAGGTGCTGCCAATAATTGAACCAGCAATTAATTGTGCAAAAAAGCGAATATTTTTATCTAAAGGGGTGGTGTTCATGGTTAATTTTAAAGTAATTGAAGCTAGTAGTGAAAAACTCAATGCACCAACTGGCAGGTGTAAATATAAACCTAATAGTCCACCTAAGCTGGCTACTAATAGAATGAATAATTGATTGCAAAAATACTTTCTCTGCTTAGTTGTCTGCAAGCTTGATTTTTGTTTGGCTACGCTCGTTTCATTTTTTGGTTGAGGTACTTGTTTATGAAAGTGTTGCACAAACAATTCAATCCAATAGGGTAAAATCAATAACATTCCTGCCAAACGAATAAATTGTAAGGTTGCAACAGTATGTGCATTCGCTTTCATATCCATACTGATCAGTGAAACATCCATAATGCCCCCAGGTAAACAGGAAAGCAAGCCTGTGATCCAATCAAAATGAAAAAATTTAACAAACAACCAGCCAGTTAAAAAGGTGTTGATTGTAAACAGGCTTAATAAAAAGATAATTGGTAAAGCCATTTTAGGTAGATTTTTCAGATCTTGTTTGGTGATCTGTTGGCCGATATAGGCACCACTGATTATTTGAGCAAAAGTTTTTAAATTACTGGGCATGACTGCCTGATTTGTTAAAGCAGCAAAAATGCCCACACCAATCATGCTACCAGTCATGTAAGGTGCTGGTAGTTTGAAATATTTGGCGATTTGTGCGCCAATAAAGGCGATAAATAGGGTTAATCCAATCGTTAGCATTTTAGTGGTCCTTTTCTTTGATGATTTACAAGCTAAGCATAGCATAGCTTTTGTTTGTGAAGATGTTTTTTTAGTGCATTATTTGTTTCATCCAAAAATATCCAATTAGAATATTGCTTAATTTTGGCAATCTGTTTTTTCCCTAAATGTCAAGAACAAGTTGGACACTTTTTTTCATAGCCCAAATTTCATGTTATATTAACTTTTATAGCCATTTTTAAACTAGTTATTGATTAGCATTAGCTACTACATCTTAGGAGACATTCCTGTTGAAATGCTTCTCTAGGACGTTGATAGTTCAAGATTTTCCGTGGTAGCTCATTCATGATA
>DYWZ01000064.1 GCA_020742395.1 Enterococcus columbae | reverse complement strand
AAGACTTAACGTTCTCAATTTGACGTTCTAAATCGTCTTTCTGCTTGTTTGAACTTACTCTACAATAACCGATAGTTATCCGCTTTGGTTTCTTTCTTCCAGCAATTCCTAAGAATTGATTTCGTTGTTCCTCAGAATAATAACGAGTACCTCCTTGAGAAACGTGAGCGGGCTTTAATTCGCCTTTTTTATCCCAGTTTCTCAACGTTTGTGGCGTTACACCTATTTGTTTTCCAAATTCACCTATCGAATACATAGTCATAAACTTCACCTCAAAATGATTATACTACATATCGATAATTATAATTATGTTTTTATAAATATTTATATATATAGGTTAACTGTTGTCACTCTCCGCAAGTCTAGTTCGGATAATAAGTTGGCTTGAATCGCCTAGTTTTTTACTAAAAGTGATATGACTTTGACAAATCTTGAGCCAGTCGATAAGAATTCCTGATTAAGATAAGTTTGCAAATAGTTGAATTTATCAGTATTGTTAGTAGTTAATATATATTCTGTTTGTAAAATCTGTTCGTGATAAAAAATTCGAACTGTCAATTGTTTAGTTAGCTGTTTTTTTAAGATAAACTGATGAATATATTGATAAATGCTTAGCAATTGTTCAAGTTGTCGATTGGCTAAAGTTGTTGGAATCACTGAGTCAATTTCTAAATTAAATTGAATATGCTTTTCTTTAAATTGTTCCCGTTGGCTGAGTAAAAAGCCGGCCAAAATAGGTTGAGGTATTAACAATGCTAAGTGTTGAGTCAGTTCTTTTTCAGGCTGTAAGAGATCATTTAAATATTGTTTCAATTTATCATAGGCTTTTAAATCAGCTAATCCATAGATGACATGTAATTTATTCATAAATTCATGATTTTTGTTTTGTAATGCTAAAGCATAGGAATTCGTATTATCCAATTGATTCGCTAAAAATAAGGTTTCTGTCGCATTTTTCATAATGATGATATGCCCGACCAGTTTATTTTTCACATGAATAGGAGCAATTGAGATAAAATAATCTTGGCCATTTTGTTGGTAAAATTGTTCAAATTTATTTTGAAAGGCAAGTTCATCTACAGATAAGAGAATACTAGTTAATGGCTGATTAATAATTGATTGATTGGTTCCATGTAGTTTGGAATAGAGTGCTTGTGCTTTGAAATTGGCTAATAAAATCTTTTTTTGTAAATCAATCACAAGAACAATATCTTTGGTTTCATTTAACATCGCATTACGTTCTTCTAATAAACGCACAATTTCTCTAGGTTCTAAATGATGGAGCTGGCGTTTAATATAATAAGCTAATAATACAGCACAACTACAACCGATAATTAGACTAAGAATTAAACTAAAACTATACTCATGGATCGTACGTCGAATAATACTACCAAGTGAAGTGAGTCTTATACCTAAAGCAACTACACCAACTTGCTTATCTTTGACATAGAGCTGAAGCAGTGGATTGGTTAGATCAAAACGGCATTAAGCTAGATAATTTAACGATTACTGGTGGAATAAGTGTTAAACGTACACACCGACCATCTGATGGTTCAGCTATCGGTGGATACTTAGTGCAAGGTTTATTACGCAATGTATCTGAACATAAAATCCCAGTATTTGTGAATGCTGATGTCAAAGATATTAAAGCAAACAATGGGGTTGTAAACGAAGTTAAAGTGCAAATTCAAGGTGAAAAAGCTAAAAATATTAAAGCAAAAGCAGTGATTGTCACAACAGGTGGTTATGGTGCAAGTAAAGCATTGATTGAAAAATATCGCCCAGATTTAAAAGGCTATGTGACAACTAACTCTAAAGGGACAACCGGTGATGGTATTGCTTTAGTTGAAAAATTAGGTGGCCAAATTATTGATATGGATAAAGTTCAAATTCACCCGACAGTGAACCAAGAAAAAGGAATTTTAATTGGGGAAGCAGTCCGTGGTGAAGGAGCAATCTTAGTTGATGATGAAGGTAATCGTTTCGTTAATGAAATGGATACTTGTGATAAAGTATCTGCAGCTATTAATGCTTTACCGAAAAAACGTGCTTATTTAATTTTTGATCAAGGCGTAAGAAGTCGCGCTACAGCTATCGAATTTTATGCTAAACAAGGCTATGTCAAAGAAGGGAAAACAGTTGCTGATTTGGCAAAAACTATCAAAGTTAATCAAGCAAATCTTGAAAAAGCGGTGAGTGATTGGAATCAAGCAGTTGCTAATAAACAAGATACTGCGTTTAATCGTATAACTGCCATGGAACATCCATTAGATACAGCAAATTATTATGCTATTCAAATTGCCCCTGGTATTCACTACTCAATGGGTGGTGTGAAAATTAATACCAATACCGAAGTACTAGATAAAAACAATCAACCAATTAAAGGATTATATGTCGCTGGTGAATTAGTTGGTGGCTTACATGGAGATAACCGAATCGGTGGTAACTCTGTAGCAGACATCGTCATTTTTGGTCGTCAAGCAGGTCAACAAGCTGCTAAGTTTGTGAGCGCACAATAATCATATATTTCATTTTCATTGCAAAAAGACTACCTAGTTTGCCTTCTAGGTAGTCTTTATTCTATCTTGAAAAGTTAAATAGAGCCGTTCGATATTACTAGCAATATTTTTAAGATTGGTTAATGTTCGCTTTTTATCCATCGCTTGTGCTAAACTGACTGGTTCGTTATGAATACAAAAAGAAGCGGTCAACAATTGATTGAGTTGCCCTAAATCATGGGCTTTTTTGCCAGCTAAGGCGATGACTGGGACATTATAAGTTTGGGCAAGTTTCGCTATTCCATAAGGTACTTTGCCAAAATTACTTTGTGCATCTAGCGAACCTTCACCAGTTAAAATTAAATCAGCAGTTTTAATTTTTTTTTCAAGTTGGATGATGTGACTAATTGTTGGAAAGCCAGCTTGCAATTGACCGTTTAATAAGCTTAATGCACCGCCTAGACCACCGGCTGCTCCTGTACCGGGAATTTCGTTTAAATCAAGCTGTAAATGTTGTTGGATTTTTTGTTTGAAAATTTCAGCTTGTTGATCCATCTTGGCAATCGTTTTTAGACTTGCTCCTTTTTGTTGGGCAAAAATTGGCGCAAATCCTTGAGGACCACTATAAGGATTATTTACATCGGTCAATCCAATTAATTTTACCTTGGAAAGAGGAGAATACTTCAAACACTCCCAATTAAAATGGTTTATTTTTTCAAGTAAGGGGTTTTTATTATGAGTAAAATTAGGCAGGAAGTCCGGTAACAAGCTAGCCAAAAGACCTAATCCACCATCAGAGGTGCCAGTTCCCCCTAAAGTAAGATAAATCGTTTCGACTTGCTGAGCTATTGCTGCTTTGATTGCTAAACCAAGCCCATAGCTACTGCTTTGTTGAATATGGATATCATCAATAATGCTTTGCGTAAGCCCAACAAAATCAGCCGACACAATAAAGGCGGTCTTTTTTTGCTGAATGGTGGTGATTAAAATGGGGGCTTCGATTGCTCGATATAATGGATCGACTGCTTTAACGGTTACTCTCTGCCCGCCTAGCGCCTGTTGGATTGCCTCTAAAGTGCCTTCACCACCATCACTAATCGGTACATTGATTTTTTCCCAAGCTGCTGGAAAGCCCGCTAATGCTGCTTGATTGAGTTCAAATGATGAAGCACAACCTTTAAATGAATCAATTGCTGCTAATACACGCATACTGCCACCTTCTTTAGTGTAATTGCTGTGTTTAGTATAGCATACTGCAAGATTATTTGTTTGCTAAAATGAGTGATTCAAAGCATCTATCACGAAATGGTTAATTTATGATTAAAAATACTAGGTTTTTTAGCTAAATCTGTTATAATCAAACTGTTGCAAGTTCCCGAAAGGATTCGCCTTTTGCGAAGATGCCTTGTAACCGAATATTATTTAGGGGGAATAAAAAACATGGTAGAAAGACATTTATTTACTTCAGAATCAGTATCTGAAGGACATCCAGATAAGGTTGCCGATCAAATTAGTGATGCAATCTTAGATGCAATTTTAGAAAAGGATCCAATGGCTCGTGTTGCTTGTGAAACTTCAGTAACAACTGGGTTAGTTTTAGTATTTGGTGAAATTTCAACCAATGCTTACGTGGATATTCAAAAAGTTGTACGTAAAACCATTAATGAAATTGGTTATACACGTGCGAAATTTGGGTTTGATGGAGACACTGTTGCCGTATTAGTTGCTATTGACGAGCAGTCACCAGATATTGCGCAAGGAGTAAATACCGCTTTAGAAGCGCGTGAAACCCAAAAAGATGACAAAGACGAAACGGGAGCTGGCGACCAAGGGCTAATGTTTGGTTTTGCAGTTGATGAGACACCAGAATTGATGCCATTACCAATCGCATTAAGTCACCGTTTAGTACGTCGTCTAGCTGAGTTACGTAAATCTGGTGAATTAGAATATTTACGTCCAGATGCTAAATCGCAAGTAACTGTGGAATATGATGAAAATGAACAACCGTTGCGTGTAGACACTGTAGTTATTAGTACACAACATGATGAAGCTGTAGATAATGCAACTATCCATCAAGATGTGATTGAAAAAGTTATTAAAGAAGTTATTCCTAGTGAATTATTAGATGAAGAAACTAAGTATTATATTAATCCAACAGGTCGTTTTGTTATTGGAGGACCTCAAGGCGATGCTGGTTTAACTGGCCGAAAAATTATTGTAGATACTTATGGTGGATATGCTCGTCATGGTGGAGGAGCTTTCTCTGGTAAGGATGCAACAAAAGTAGACCGTTCTGCAAGTTATGCTGCACGTTATATTGCCAAGAATATTGTGGCAGCTAAATTAGCGAAAAAAGCCGAAGTACAATTAGCTTATGCTATTGGTGTGGCTCAACCAGTTTCCATTTCAATTAATACATTTGGTACTGGTGTGGTTTCAAATGAAAAATTAATTGCCGCTGTTCGCGAAAACTTTGATCTACGTCCAGCAGGAATTATTGAAATGTTAGACTTACGCCGTCCAATTTATCGTCAAACAGCAGCTTACGGTCATTTTGGTCGTACAGATGTTGATTTGCCTTGGGAACGTACAGATAAAGTCGAAGCTTTGTTAGCTAGTGTAGGTAAATAAATTTTTATGTTTCATATAAAAAATCTCTAGGCAAGTTTTTCTTACCTAGAGATTTTTTTTCTAATTTGTGTAGCATTGGCAAAATAGCTATTTTCTAACGCTCGATTCATTGAGCGCAGACCGCTAAATCCACTCATTAAGGCGATATTCGTTAGTGTTTCTGAGCTGTGGATGATTTCGTTATAAGCCGCTTGTGCACGGATATTTCGTAAATAGTCACCAATAGTCATCTGCATATGCTGTTTGAAAAAACGTGAGAGATATTCCTTTGATAGATGCATATGATTAGCTAAGTCATCTAATGAGAAGGATTCACGAAAATGCGCTTCTAAATAATCCGTTATTTGTTGTAATCTAGCAGTAATCAAGACCGATTTGGGTGAAGCGTGCTGTTTGACAACACGAAAATTCTTCACTAGCTGCTTTAAGATTTTTAAGAATAGGATAGATAAATCAAAATGATAATAATTGGCTTTTTCGTAAGCGATATTGTAAAACTCTCGGCAATCATTTTGTATTTTTCGATAACTGATCTGTTGCTCTGGAGTAAAGCAATTAGGATTGTTTAATTCAAAATTAAAGCCGTCAATTTCTGGAAAAAAACTTTTCACATAACTATAAGGAAAAATAATAGAAAGAGCAGAACCATTAGTGGTTGTTTTGATACTGTGAATTTCGCAGGAGTTAATCAACAGTAGCCTTTCTGCTTGTGTATGAAAAATTTGTTTGTTAATGACAAATTCATCGATTTTTCCTGAATAGGTATAGCTTAGCTCGATACCTCGATACCAATGTGGCAGGATGATACTAGGTGTAGCATTTGTCTTATTTTCATTAAATAAAGCATACCATATGGGTAAAGAATCAATTGGCTGGACAATTTCGTGATTATAATTCGTCATTTATTTTTCCTCTTAATGAATGGATAGACTGCACCGTATAAATTGGCCTGATTGCCAAGCTTGGCTTTTAAAATAGTTGGTCGGTGCAAGGTGTCTTTAACAATCTTATGTCCATTATATTGGATTTTATCCAACAATGCATCGTATTGGCGATTGATTTCTTCAATCAAAATAGTTTGAGTGCTAATCCCTCCGCCAATCGCATAATGAGTCAAATCTAAAACGGCTTGAATGCTGAGAATGAGCTGAGCAATTTGGCGACAATAATTTTTAAAAATTTTCGTAGCGATAGGATTTTTTTGCGTAAGTGCATGAAATACAGCTTGTCCATCGTTTGGATTTTTTAGGTTTAAGCTAGTGCCGATTAGCTGAATCATTTGGACTGCCGAGCCTAGCGAACCATAAACTTTAATTTCATCATTGCTTTCCAAACCATAAATGGAGCTTAACTCACCTGCTAAAAAATGACTACCACGATAGATTTCACCATTTATAATTAATCCACCCCCAACACCTGTTCCTAATGTGATTACTGCACTGTTAGTGGTGTTTTGTAAATTACCATAACCCAATTCACCTAGAGCGGCTGCTTTTCCATCATTTTCGGCTAACACCTCTAAATGCGGAAATGCTTGCTTAATTAATGTTCGTAGAGATAATTGATGTAAAAAGGCTAAAGCACCCCCATGATAAATGGTACATGTATGAATATCGACCTTACCTGGTACACTAAAAGCAACACCAGTAATACTACCTGCCATAGGAGAGACCAATGACAAAATTTGGTTTTGAAAGGCCCCTAAGCTTTGGGTAGTGGGTAGACGTTTATTATTTGAGATATGCGCGGTTTCATCAATCAGGGCGCTTTTGATATAAGTTCCGCCAATATCTATAGCTAAAAATGTTTTCATAGCTTTCACCTATTGCGCTAAATGTTTTCTAAAAAAGGCCAATTCATCCATATTACATTGTCTAGCAATTTCATCTTTGATATTACAATGAAATACATGCTGGCGAGGCTGTTCCGGCGTACCATAGATGTGTAATTCATGAGGGATTTTTTTGGCTAATAGATAGCCATCTAAGCGAAGTGCTTGCGCATATAAAAAATCCTGATTGGCGCTCATAATATATAAAGGAGGTAGATTAGGGGTTAAATAGTCTTCAACCGCTAATAATTCTTGATATTTTTGTATGGCTTGATCGGTAAAATAGCCCTTGACTGCCCCGTTAATGATTCCAGGTAAATGGATAAAGTAAGCCCCACAATTTAAGGCAGCTGCTCGAATGGTTAGCTTAGGTAATTGATAGCCAAATGCTTGACGATATGCTTCGTTAGTTAAGATAGCCAGGTATTGTTCCACCATTTGTCCTCCAGCACTATCGCCAGCTAAAAAGATATTATCCAAATCTAGTTGATAGTCTTCACCATGCTGAGCTACCCAATGCATGAGCAAATCTACATCATCTAAAATACCCGGAAATTGGACATCTGGACCTAAGTGATAATTAAAATTAACAAAAGCAAAGCCTTCTTTGGCTAATGACAGACCATAAAATTGATAAGTTTCTTTAGTACCGTAGATCCATCCTCCACCGTGAATATGGATAATCGTTGGAATTTTTCCCGTACAATTTTTTGGCAAATACAAATCGAGTAGATGCCATTTTTCATCTGGACCATAAGCTAAATCGTTAATCCGAGTCACCTCAGGGATTTCTAAGGGTAAGCCCGCATCCCTTAAATCATCATTTTGTTTACATTCAGCTCGCATAATTTCAATTTCTTTTAAGACATTTATTGACATTTTAATTCCTCCTCACAAAAAAGAAAACGTTTTATATTTGCGATTATAGCCAATATTTCACGAGATAGCTAGTCGTTCGTTGATAAGAAAAAGGCGATAATTGATATTCGGTACATTCTTTAAAATTTAAAAAATGTCAATCAACGCCAGAAAATGGATAATCTAAAACGTTGTATCCGTTTTCTTTGGTATCTATACTGTAACCATCAAAGAAAATGGAGGGTTTAGGATTATGAAACCAATAGAAAATCGCCTTATTTTTAAAATTTCGCTTTTATCAATTTCTCTTTTTTTAATGATGGCTCCACAAATATCTTCTGCTTTACCATTGATGTATCAGGCTTTTCCTGGAGTGAATCAGTCAAGTGTGGAAATGTTATCTACTATCCCTAATTTTGGAATTATTGCTGGATTAGTAATCAGTCCTATATTGATTCGTCTAATAAAACAAAAACATACGGTATTGTTAGGGTTAATGGTTACTTTGCTAGCCGGAACTGCGCCTTTATATCTGACTAGTTATTTACCCATCTTATTTTCTCGTTTTTTATTAGGCGTAGGTATTGGCTTATTTAATTCTTTGGCAGTAAGCTTGCTTCCAAAATTTTATAAAGACAGTGAAGAACAATTGGCAACAATGTTAGGTTTTCAAAATGTGATGGGGGCAATTGGGGCAGCGATTTCCTCTTTTCTTGTTGGCTACCTAGTAACAATCAGTTGGCATGCTGCGTTTGCTATTTACCTATTAGTCATTCCTTCTTTCATCTTATTTTATGTATTTATACCTAATGATTCTGCAACACAGATTAAGCATTCGGTCAGCAAGGGGCATGCTAGTGCTACGAAGCTTAATACGAAGGTTATTTTGATTGCGGCCTTGATGTTTATTATTTTTACCTTTTACATGCCAATGGCTTATAAATTACCCGTTTTAATCACCCAAGAAGGATTGGGGACCTTGCCACAAGCGGCATTTTTAGCAGGTATTTCTTCACTCTTAGGCATTCCTTTAGGCGCTAGCTTTGGTTATTTCTTTAAAAAGCTACATGACAAAATTTTTCCAATCGGCTTTGGTTTAGTAGCAATTGGCTTTTTCGTTCTATTTAGTGCCGTACATCTAGTGATGGTTTTTATAGCAATGGTGATTATTGGTTTTGGTTTTGGCTTAGGAGTGCCTTATATGTATAATTGGTTAGCTTGGGCCACACCAGAGAAAGCGATGAATTTAGCTACAACTCTTGTTTTAGTGATGGTGAATATTGGATGTTTTATCTCGCCGTATCTACTTAATTGGTTAACAGCGATTTTTGGTCAAAATACGCCACGTATGACTATGTTAGTATCGACGGTCGCTTTTGGTGTGATTAGTATCTATGCTTTGTTTCATTATATTAACGTTCATCGTCTAGCTAGTGTACGTAAATCATAGCTTTTAGTTAGATTAGTTGATTTTTAACGATTGCTCTATAGTTATATTTTTTAATAAAAAGTCGAAGAAATTTATTTAAATTTTTTCGACTTTTGTTGTATAAAAATGATTTTTTTGATTAAGTAGGATTGAATAGCTATGTTTTTTGAATCAAGTTCACCTATTCTTTTACATTTGCCCTTTCAACTTTTGAGGATGAGTGGCATGATAATAAAAACGGATTCAAGGAGGTTTTTATAATGTCCGTTAATGAAAACGTTTTTTGTGAATATCTATCACAGCAAAAGATAGATTACACATTTACGGAAGGAAACACACTAATATCTGTAAATATGGCTCGATTAAAGCCAACGATGAGTTATATTTATCTAGATGATTAGTACTTTGCAGCAGCAAAATATCACCAACAATTAGGCTTTTTTTCTGACGCCTTGATTATTCCAAGAACTTCAATTTAGTCCATCTCTTATCAATCTAAAGACTTAAATTATCAAATAAAAGCTGTAATTAAAGAAAAAAATCAACAAATTCCTCTAAATTTTCAAGTATCTAAAATGTCTCCAGTCAGCTGGTATCGTAAAAATCTAACCAAAAGGATTTTGTTGATTCTTTACGTTTGCAAAATAACTATCAATATGGGACAAAACCTAAGGCTATTTTGGTGATTTGTACTACTGGTAAAGGAACTGCACTAAAACTTGAACGGATGCTTTTAGATTTAGTCCAACAGTTAACTGATGAAATTATCGAAATTATTTCGATATCTGCACTAAAGATGTCTCAAGAAATAGAAAAATTAAAGCTTAAATATCAAATTATAGCTAGTGTAGGGACTAAAAATCCTCAATTACAGGCTCCTTTTATTGAATTAAGTAGTTTAGTAGATGGCAAAGGAGAAAATGTGATTCGACAAAGTTTGAGTGGGAAAAAGAAAGCAACACTAAAAAATACTACTCCGATGGTGGTTAAAGATTTATGTAAAGATACATTTTCGATGTATTTAGTCTATCTTAATCTAGTTCATATCGCTGACTTATTGTTAGAGTGGATGAAAGAATTACAGATACAATTAAATCAACATTTTTCAAATACACGGTTAATTCGAGTGATTATTCATACAGGGTTTGCTTTTGAACGAGTAATTAAGAAGAATAATTTATCTTATGATGATCCAATCGAGGAAAAAGTAGCTATTGTTGCAGAAATTGTTGCAAAAACAATTCAAAAAGTTGAAAGCAAATTAGATTTGTTTTTATCTAAAGATGAGAAACTGTATATTGCTGAAGCGATTATACAAGAATAAGTGTTTTGATTATTAAGCAAAGTGTTTTGGAGGATTTGATTTTTGAAGAAAGTGTTTCGTTCGTTGAATGAAATGCTTTCTTTTTTAAACTTATTATTTTAGGCAAAACAAACTTGGAACAGATTTTGCTAATAAAAGAGTGTAAGAAGTGAGTTTTATGGAAAGGAGTGGACGAGATGGTTTCGATTATTGTTAGTGGACATGGACAATTTTCATTGGGCTTGTTAGATGCCTTCGAAATAATTTTTGGCAAAGATGCTGATGTACGAGCAATTCCATTTTTTAAAGGTGAAGGATTGCCTCAAATGTAGGAAAAATTCCAACAAACCATTGAGCAAATTGAACCAACTAAGGAAGTATTAATCTTAGTTGATGTATTTGCTGGAACACCATATAATGTGGCTGCTCAGATTGCTTATACCAATGAAAACATTGATATTTTAACTGGTGTTAATTTACCAATCTTGCTTGAAGCAGCTGCTGTAAAAGAACAGCTAACATTAGCACAATTAATTGAAAATCTAAGAAAAGTGGCAACGGATAGCCGTCAAAACTTTCGTTCAGTATTAACAAAAAGACAAGATGAAGTCGATGAGGAGGAAGATTTATTATGAAAATTGAATTAGCAAGAATTGATGATCGTTTTATTCATGGGTAAGTGTTAACTAAATGGGTAAAGTTAAAACCAATTAATCGAATTATTGTAGTATCAGATGCAGTTGCTAATGATGAAGTGCAGAAAACATTAATTTTATCGGTATCTCCTGCAAATGTAAAGGCAAGTGCAGTAGGTGTAGACAGAATGGTTCGGGCGTTTCATTCACCACGATATACCGACGAAACAGCAATGTTACTTTTTGAAAGTCCCGAAGACATTTTAGCTTTAGTCCAAAAGGGGGTGTCATTAACTGAGGTAAATGTGGGAGGTATGCGTTTTGAAAAAGATCGTACACAAATTACTAAAGCAGTAAATGTTTCAAAAGACCATATTGAAGCTTTCAAACAATTACATGATTTAGGTGTTAAGCTAGAACTTCGACAATTGTCAGGAGATACAAGTGTAGATTTTTATAAAGAATTGCAAAATCATTTAGGATCAAAGGAGCGGATTAGTGTGAGTGTAATTCAAATTATATTATTACTAGTAGTTGCCGGCATTACCGGGATGGGTAGTGTATTAGATGAGGCACAGACACAAAGACCATTAGTTGCTTGAACATTAGTTGGGTTGGTATTGGGAAATCTAACTACCGGAGTTATTTTAGGTGGTACCTTAGAAATGATGGCGCTAGGATGGATGAATGTAGGGTTAGCGATGGCACCAGATACTGCCTTAGCTTCTGTAATTTCTACTATTTTGGTTACAACTGCTCATCAAAGTATTGGTAAAGGAATTGCGATTGCTATTCCATTGGCAGCAGCAGGTCAAGCTTTAACCATATTCATTCGTACCAATACAGTATTTTTTATTCACCGTGCAGATAATTATGCAGCAAAAGGTAATTTCAGAGGAATTGAAATTATGCATCTAACCGCCTTATCGTTACAAGCGTTACGAGTTATGATTCCAACATTTATTATTTCAATGATTAGCGCAGAGGCTGTAAGTAAATTTTTAAATGGGATTCCAGAGGTTATTACCGGTGGCTTACAAATTGGTGGAGGAATTATTGTAGTCATCGGATATGCAATGGTTATTAATATGATGGATGTACCTTATTTAAAACCATTTTTCTATATGGGCTTTTTATTTGCAGCCTTTATGAATTTCAATTTAGTCGGTTTCGGTGGTTTAGGCTTATGTCTAGCATTATTATATGTTCAATTGAAATATAATGTTCTAGAAAAGCTTACACCGGTTTCTGCAGCTGTTAGTGCGAATAGTGCAACCCCGGTTGATGATGATTTAGATGATGATCTAGATGCGTAAGGAGGATTTGAAATGGAGAAGAAATTAACTAAAAAAGATATTCACAGTATGTTTTTACGTTCCAATTTACTATTAGGTTCTTTTAACTTTGAACGTGTTCAAAGTATGAGCTTTTGTTTTGTAATGATTCCAGCTTTAAGACGCCTATATGCTCCGGGTAAGGAAAGAAATGAAGCATTACAACGACACTTAGAATGGTTCAATACTCATCCTTGGTTGACTGCGCCTATTTTTGGTGTAGTTGGTGCAATGGAAGAAAAACATGTAAATGAAGGAGATATGCCGGGAATTTCGATTTCTGCCATGAAAATCGGCTTGATGGGACCATTAGCGGGGGTAGGAGATCCGATCTTTTGGGGAACTGTTCGACCTGTTTTGGCAGCTTTAGGTGCTTCTTTAGCGATTAACGGTAATATCGGTGGACCATTACTATTCTTTATTTCAATTAATATTATTCGCCTATTAACCAAATATTTCGGTTTAACTTTAGGCTATGAAAAAGGAAATGAAATCATCAAAGAAATGGCTGGTAATCGAGTCAAAAAACTTACCGAAGGCGCTTCTGTTGTAGGGCTATTTGTTATGGGGGCTTTGGTTAATAAATGGACAACAATTAATATTCCAATTGTGGCTACACGCATAAAAAATGCTGATGGTAAAGTAGTCACACAAACCGTTCAAAATGTTTTAGATAGTATCATGCCTGGAATGTTAGCGTTGATTTTGACCTTGTTTGTCGCTTGGCTATTGAAGAAAAATGTGAATCCACTATTGATTATCCTATTTATTTTTATCCTAGGTATTGCAGGAAAGGCGTTTGGTTTCTTAGGATAATAATGATAGATAGTTTGATTAATGGGGGAGAAGTCAATCTATCTTAATATCACAAAAAACGAATGCTTGTCGTATAGTTGTTTTAAAGAAACTTTGGTATTTCACCGGCATTCGTTTTTTTATGGTTTATGATTTATCTGATAGTGATCAATACAATTTTCCACTAATTATGCGTTCTTTTAGATTTAAGACTTTGGTTTCGATGTCTTTCATGACCTGTAAAAATATTTCATCACTGTGATTGCTAGGATCCAGTAGTCCCCAATCTTCACGATATTTACAAGGTAGATAAGGACAATCTACATTGCACCCCATGGTGATTACGATATCTACTTCAGGAATTTCAACAAGTAGTTTGGAGTATTGTTGTTTTTCCATATCGATTTGGTAGTGTTGTTGCATCAATCTAACGGCATCTGGATCGATCTGAGGTTTAATCTGCGTACCAGCCGAATAACTATCAAAAGCATCACTAGCTAGTTTTTTGGCTAACGCTTCAGCAATCTGTGAACGACAGGAATTATGGACACAGATAAAAGCAACTTTAGGTTTGGTCATCATTTCACTCCTTAAAAATCAGCATTTTTAATGGCTACTTGTCCGATTTGATTTATTCATATATTCCATAGGTTTGAGCGACATCTTGAACCAAGATGATACCATTACCTGGTTGATCGATGGCTAAATCTTCACGAATGGCTTCAATAATAACGGAGGCTTGGTCTTTTTTTGCTAGGATTAAGACGACTTCTTTTTCTGGTTCGATATCCATAGCAAATAATTTAGAAGTTTCATGTACGCCGGCGCCTCTTGCGTGGATAATTGTTCCTCCTTTAGCGCCAGCTTTATTGGCAGCTTCAATCACATCTTCAGCATTTCCACGATTGACAATGGTCAAGATTGATTGATACATCGCATTCAGCTCACTTTCTTCTTGAATTGATTGATTGTTATAACAACTCACACCAACAATTTTATAAACAGGTAAGGAAAAAGCAATCCCATGGTTAGGTTTATCAAAGTGAAAGGTTTGATTTAAAACAGCTAGGGTGTGTTCACAGATGCTTTGCTCACCGGTCATCATCACAATTTCTTTACGTTGATCATTTAAGGCTAAAAGATTCAGTAGAGGATGGTCAATAGTACCATGTGCTAAAAAAATCGTCCCACCACGCATACCGCACGCTCTAGCTTTTTTTAGTACTTTACTCCCATAGCCTTTATTAATAATAATATAGATTTGTTGGAGATTTAAAGGAAGACTAGTCATCAGGCTTGCTCCTTTCGCTTGGCTTTTAATTTGAATAAAACACCTAGTAACTCTAACATAATAATTGGCATCAATGCAACTAGGGCAATCATGCCAAACCCATCAATAATGACATTGGCACTTTCAATTTGGTCAGCCGCACCTTGAATGAACGCTAAAATAAAAGTGGCTGTCATAGGGCCTGTAGCAACTCCACCGGCATCAAAGGCAATCCCAATAAATAATTTAGGAGTAATAAACATTAAACCTAAGGCGATGAGATACCCAGGTAATAGATAATGCCATAACTGAATAGGATGAATTAATACCCGTAAAACCGAAAGCGCTACTGCAATTCCTACACCTAATGCTAATGCAAATAAGACGGCTTTTCTTTGGATATAGCCACTAGTAACTTCTTCGATTTGATCGGTTAAGACATATACAGCTGGTTCAGATAAAATCGTGACGACACCTAATATAAAACCAATCCCCAAAATAATCGCTTGATTAGGTAAGGTAGCTAAGGTTTTACCAATGACTCCACCAATTTCCATGAGACCACCATTTACACCTAATAGAAAAATGGCAAGACCTAAAAAGACATACACAAAGCCTACGAGCATTTTTCTAAATTCACGTTTTTTCAAATGAAAAGCAAAAAATTGTAACACAACTAAGATGACAAATAAAGGTAATACTGAGATAAAACCATCTTTAATGCTATGATTAATTAATTGAATAAAAGGCAAGAAAAGCTGTGTTTGTGTATTAATTGCTTTGCTAGCAGGGGTAGCAATTTCATTTACCGGAGATAAAATATTTAATAGCATTACTGCCATAATGGCCCCACTAGAAGCAATCGCCACTAAGCCAAAACTATCTTTTTCTGAAGCTTTACTATCCTTTTTTAGTTTGGAGATACCCACAGATAAAGCTAAGATAAATGGAACAGCTAATACGCCAGTTGTTGAACCAGCTGCATCAAAGGAAATGGCTAAAAAGGCTGAATTGGTAAACAGGCTACCAATAAAAATTAGACTATAAATAGCTAATAATAGCTTATACAAAGGAATATTGTAAAAAATTCGTAGAAATCCAATGGCTAGCATACTGGCAAGACCTAAAGACACACTCATTAATAGCGTTGTACTATTTAGAGCTTTTTGGGTAACTTGCTCGATTTGATTAGCTAAAACAATTAAATCTGGTTCAGCCGCACAAATGAAAAAGCCTACGATAACGCCACCTAGTAAAACTATCCATAATTTGTTGGTTTTAGCAAGAAACGTTCCGGTTAAATCACCGAGTGGACTAATTGCTAAATCCACCCCAATTAAAAAAATAGTTAGTCCAACAATAACTAATAATTCACCAATTAAAAAGCGACCAAGCATAGCTATAGGTACCGGTGATAAAGTGAAATGTAATAGAACGACTAATAAAGTAACAGGTAAAACAGAAAAGAAAATTTCTTTTGATTTCTCTTTAATTACTGGCAAATAGGTTCCTCCTTTTTGTTTAGTTATATTAATCGTAACATAGTGTAAATAAATATTCAAAGATAACGCTTAATATTTAACTTAACTATGTTATTAAATGATAATAGATAAAAATAAGCTATTTTGTAAAAAAATCTGCTACAATAAATAGGTAAATACCAATGATGAAAGGATGAGCGCTTTGGCTTTATTACAAGCGAATATTTATTCCAATACCTTAGAAACAGAAGTAATGGTAGATGTTATCCTACCACAACAAACTGATAAAAAAATGGGAACCAATAGTGTCAGTCAAATGCAAGATATTCCTGTTTTGTACTTGCTACATGGAATGGGTGGCAATCATAGCGTTTGGCAGCGTCGTACTTCTATTGAACGCTATGTTCAAACACTTGGCTGGGCAGTGATTATGCCTTCGACTGATTTAGCTTGGTATACTGATACACAGTATGATATGAAATATTGGACGTTTATTTCTGAAGAATTACCGCAAATTTGTCATGAATTATTTCCACAATTAACTACTAAACGTGAAAAAACATTTGTTGCCGGCTTATCTATGGGTGGATATGGAGCTGTGAAGTTAGGTTTGCTTCATCCAGAAAAGTTTGCAGGGATTGCGAGTCTTTCTGGGATGTTAACGTTAGTTGAAGCCAACGAACAATTATTTACTATGCGCAGTCAACAATACTGGGAAGGCGTGTTTGGCCCAATGGAGAATTGGTATGGCTCAATCAATGATTTGACCTATCAAATGACGCACTATCAAAAGCCGGTAAAAAGCCAATTCTTTATTTGTTGTGGTACGGAAGATCAGATTTTACTTTCTAGTCAGTTAGCTGCAAATATTTTACAAAAAAATGATTTTCAAGTTACCTTCCAGACTGGACCAGGCGCACATGAATGGCAATTTTGGGATACTTGGATTCAAAAGGCCTTAAACTGGATGCAAGATCTTATGCAACAAGAAGGATAATGCAAAGAAGCGTAGTAACTTCATTTCAAGAAGTTGCTACGCTTTAGTTGTATTAAAAAGAATACTTCTATTTACTTTATTTATTACGTTGTTTAACCTTCTCAGTAACGAAGAATGGTTTTAGCGTTTTTTTTCGATACAAAAGAGAATAGGGGGCTGATTTTTTTGATTAATAAATTGATATTTCAACACATTATAGTTTTCTTGAGGTAAAGACTTACAATAGTCATCTACTGCCTGTAATTCCTCTTTACCCCCTTCATGGCCGTAGTAACTTACCACAATAATCCGCCCTTTAGCTTTTAGGTGAGTTAATAATCCATCTAGAGCTTGTTTCGTTGTATCTGGAAGGGTGATACAGTTTTTATCACTATTGGGCAAATAGCCAAGATTAAAAATAGCTGCTTGAATCATTTCTTCTGGTTGTAGATAGTCTAAGACCTGTTCATGTCCAGTTAGATGTAAGCTCACACGTTCAAGCATATTTCCTTCTGTTAGTCTTTGACTAGTAGTTTTTAAAGCTTGCTCTTGAATGTCAAAGGCATGTACTTTTCCATCACTACCAACTAACTCGGCTAAAAAAAGCGTATCATAGCCATTGCCCATAGTAGCATCGACGACAGTATCTCCATTTTTTACACATTCTTTTAAAAGTTGATGACTAAAATGTAAGGCTGTTTTTAACATGGTTTCACCTGCTGACGGATATCAAATTTTCCTTGATAAGAATTACGGCGAAGCATTTCTTGATCGATAGCATTGAGTACTTCCCATTTTTTTAAACTCCACATTGGTCCAACAATGGAATCAAAAGGGGCATCTCCGGTTAGGCGATGAATAATAATCTCTTGAGGGATTAATTCTAATTGATCACAGATGATATTGACATACTCATCAAATCCTAGTAAACGCAAGCGCCCTTCGTGATAATCTCGCAACATTCGAGTATTACGCATTAAATGTAATAAATGAAGTTTAATTCCTTGAATATCTGAATCCAGAATAGTGCGTTTGACATTTTCCATCATCATTTCATAACTTTCACCAGGTAAACCATTAATCAAATGGGTACAAACTCGAATATTATGTTTTCGTAATTTTTCTACCCCTTCAAGATATGTTTGGTAGGTATGGGCGCGGTTAATCAAATCACTAGTCTGTTCATAGGTAGTTTGTAAGCCTAATTCCACCCATAGATACAGCCGTTTATTTAATTCAGCTAAGTATTCTACTACATCATCAGGTAGACAATCAGGTCTAGTACCGATTGAAAGCCCCACGACACCTGGTAGGTTTACCACTTGTTCAAAGCGCTCTTTTATGACTGCTAGTGGTGCATGTGTATTGGTAAAGTTTTGGAAATAAACGATATACTGGTCAACAGTTGGCCATTTTTGATGCATCATATCGATTTCTTTTTTAAATTGGATTGGCAAGGGATCTTCTGGTGCAACAATCATATCACCAGATCCCGAAACACTACAAAAAGTACAACCACCATGAGCGACCGTTCCATCACGATTAGGACAATCAAATCCGCCATCAATGGGAACTTTAAAAATTTTTTCGCCAAATTGTTGACGTAACGCATAATTCCATGAGTGATAACGTTTATTTTTTGCTTCGGCATATTGAAACTGCATTATTCAACCTGCTTTCTTTTGATAAATTGTAAATTAGTGTTGTTTATTCGTAAAACGCCAAACAAAACGTTTCTCTAAATAAATTGGATAGGTAAAGCATAACCAACTTAAACCTAAACAAAAGCCAGCTAAGACGTCGCTTGGATAGTGAACACCCAAATATATCCGACTTAAACCTATTAAAAAGATAAAGAGTGCCAAACAGCATTGAGCCATTTTTTGATAGGCCTTATTTTGAATAAAAATCGGTAAGATCAAAAGTAAAGTTCCATATAAGACCATACTGCCAGTGGCATGACCGCTTGGAAAACTCATTCCTGCTGCATAAACTAAATGCTCTCCACTAGGCCTTGGCCGATCAAAGAAAGTCTTTGCTAAATTGACTACTAACACAGCAATTCCTAGTAAACCGCCAGTTAGCCAAATTGCTTCGATATATCTTTTTCCATAAAGAAGTAATAATAAAAAAGTTACAGCTAAAATGATTACGGTACTGACATTGCCAAATTTAGTAATCCAGCTAAAAAAGGTAGTAGCTGTTGGTCTTAATTGTTGGACTATCTGACTAATAGTAGAATCGAAAGGTTGCAGCCAGTTTGGATAAAATTTAACTACATAGCCTAAAAAGATAAAAACTAGCAAAAAGCAACTGCCAGCAAATTGATAGTAAAGTTTATTTTTCATTTCAAAGTTCCCTTCAATAAATTTCTTTTTAATAATGTGTAATGTAAAGAAAAATCGTCTATTGATTAAAAAAAATCTAATATAGACCGATAACAACTTAAAAAGTTGACCGTTTTATTATAGCATGAAGTCTAATTCTTTCCTAATAATGATGAATTTTTAAAGATATTTTTGAATAATTCAAAGTTTATCGAGGGAGTAATTGCTAGTGATTGAATCGAGTGATTAAAAAATTAATAAATGCAATAACTTAGGAAAAATTTTAGAAATAATTAAGCGCTTCGTGTATAATAGATTATGGATAAGTTTGTAAATATTTTATAGTTAAAATGTTTACAAATTTGGATTAATAGATTTTAGATATTTTGAGTAGAAACCTAGGGGAAAAATTAAGATACTTAGATGAAGAAATGTAAAAATATCGGAGGATAAAGATGAGTAAAGCAATCAATCGAAAAATCAATAGACAAGCACAAGTCAAGAATAATCGTTATCGTAAACTTAGCAAAACAGCAGCTGTAATGGGGACGACAGTGACTGCAGTCTCAGTGGCTTCGCCAATGATTCCGGGCACTCAGGTTCAAGCGGACAATATCGCGCAATATAGTAGTACGAGTTATCAGCAACAATTTATTAATCAGATTGCCCCATACGCACAGTCAGTTGCTTCAGCAAATGATTTATACGCTTCTGTAATGATGGCTCAAGCAATTTTGGAAAGTGCGTGGGGACAAAGTGCTTTAGCGCAAGCACCTAATTATAATTTATTTGGTATTAAGGGTAGTTATAATGGTCAGACTGTTTATATGAATACTTTAGAATTTTTAAACGGTCAGTGGGTCACTAAAAATGAACCATTCAGACGTTATCCATCCTTTGGTGAATCTTTTGCAGACAATGCACGTACTTTAAAAACTGTGTCTTTCCAATCAGGTGTTTATTATTATGCGGGTGCTTGGAAGAGTAATACAACTTCTTATCGCGATGCAACAGCGTGGTTGACCGGTCGCTATGCAACGGATCCAAACTATGCTTCTTCATTAAATCGTATCATTGAGACATATGGGTTGACTCAATATGACACACCTGGATCAGGCACATCAACAATCACACCAGGTAATGTTAGTACTGGTGGTACAGTTGTAGGCGGTTCTAGTTATACGGTAGTCTCAGGTGATACTTTATGGGCGATTGCTAATCGTTTTGGGGTATCGATTGCGCAGTTAAAGAGTTGGAACGGTTTAGTTGGTGATACGATTTATGTTGGTCAAAAATTATCCATTCAAACAGGTACAGGAAACACCGCGGTGAGCGTACCGACAACACCTAGTACTAGTACAAATACCACCACAAGTGGTACCAATACTACGCAAACTTATACCGTTAAAGCTGGTGATTCTGTTTGGAAAATTGCGAATCAATTCGGCATTTCTATGGATAATTTGCGTAGTTGGAATAATATCAAAAATAATTTAATTTATCCTGGTCAAGTTTTAAAAATTAGTCAATCGACAGCAACGGTGAGCCCAAGTGTTACACCTTCAGGCTCTACGTCAGCAGTAACTACACCGACAACTAGCCAAACAAGTGCAAGCTATACCGTAAAATCAGGAGATAGCTTGTGGGCAATCGCAACGAAACATGGCTTATCCGTTGCCCAATTAAAGAGCATGAACAACTTAAGTAGTGACATGATTTACCCAGGTCAACAATTAAAAGTAGGAGCTACAACTAACTCAGCTGCGCCAGCAACGTCAAGTGTGAGTCAATCAGTGAGTACGCCAACTAATCAAGTAGCAGTAACTACACCAACAACTATCCAAGCAAGTGCAAGCTATACCGTAAAATCAGGAGATAGTTTGTGGGCAATCGCAACGAAACATGGCTTATCCGTTGTCCAATTAAAGAGCATGAATAATTTAAGTAGCGATGTGATTTATCCGGGTAAACAATTAATGGTTGTACAAGCGAGTAGTCAAAAAACTAGTGTAAATACAGTAACTAATTTAGCTACTACTGCTAGTTTAGACAGAGCAGCCTTAGTTGCGGAAGCTTATAAACATATTGGAAAACCTTATGCTTGGGGAGCGAAAGGCCCAGATAGCTTTGATTGTTCAGGGTTTGTCCGCTATGTTTACTTACAAGTGACAGGTAGAGATATAGGTGGGAATACCATTGAACAAGAAAAAGCAGGGACTGTTATTCCAATATCTGAAGCAAAAGCTGGAGATTTATATTTCTGGGGAGAACAAGGAAGTTCTTATCATGTTGCGCTTGCTTTAGGTGATGGTTCATACATCTATGCGCCTCAACCGGGTGAATTTGTAAAAGTTGGTTCTGTTGCATCATTTGCACCAGATTTTGCTATTCGGATGTAGGTCAATAATTATCATAGATCTTGTGTTTGGAGGCTACTTTTTCGTTGATTTTAAAAGGAACACACAAAGAAATTAAGGTGTTCTATTGAATTTTAGCTAAAAATTTGTTACGATGAAGGCGTCTTAATATATCACACGATGATAAGGAATAGTAAAAAGTGAGGTAGTTTAGAGAGTATATGGGTGGTGGAAATGTACCTGCTAGCTTTTGAAGCTCGCCTTTAGTGTTAAGCACCTGAAAAAATAGTAGGGGCTTACGGTGACGACCGTTAATCCGTCAGAGGTCAGTGAATGTGTAGAGTATTTTTATTTGTGCATTTGCTGATAAAATTAGGTGGTACCACGTCAATTTACGTCCTATAAAGAGTGATTCTTTATAGGACTTTTTTAATTAAGATTGTGAAGCAAGTTGGTTAACTCCGAGCAAATAAGCTCGTATATGTTAGGAAAATCCACGGATTTAAAGATTTTTCTAGCCAGATGGGCTTATTTGACGAAGGAGTTACTTGCTGAACACCGTCAACAAAAAGGTTGTGAGGCAGCTTGCTCAGACACGAGCGGATAAGTTTTCCAGCATGGCAGGAAAGTCATAAAGGATAAAAAACTTTCCTAGCCAAGCTGGCTTATATGTCGAGTGTCTAGCTGCAAAACACCGTCAATAAAAGGTTGTGAAACGACTTGATCAGCTACGAGAAAATTTGAATGGTACCAATCGCAAAGTATTTGTCAGAACCCTTTAGTTTGTTTAAGGTTCAAGATATACAATTATTTTAGGAGGAAATGAACGTGAATTACAATCACAAAACAATTGAGAAAAAATGGCAAAAGTATTGGGCTGCTCATAATACATTCAATACTACAACCGATCCCAAAAAGCCAAAATTTTATGCATTAGATATGTTTCCATATCCATCAGGACAAGGCTTACACGTTGGGCATCCAGAAGGGTACACAGCAACTGATATTTTATCACGTTTTAAACGTGCCCAAGGTTATAATGTCTTACATCCAATGGGCTGGGATGCCTTTGGTTTACCTGCTGAGCAATATGCATTAGATACTGGTAATGATCCAGCTGAATTTACTAAGAAAAATATTGAAAATTTCCGTCGTCAAATTAACTCATTAGGTTTTAGTTATGATTGGAATCGCGAAGTAAATACAACTGATCCTGAATATTATAAATGGACCCAATGGATTTTTACTAAATTATATGAAAAAGGCTTAGCTTATGAAGCAGAAGTAGCGGTAAACTGGGTACCAGAATTAGGTACGGTTATTGCAAATGAAGAAGTGATTGACGGTAAGAGTGAACGTGGCGGATATGATGTTATTCGTAAACCAATGCGTCAATGGATGTTAAAAATTACTGCCTATGCGGATCGCCTTTTAGATGATTTAGAAGAATTAGATTGGCCAGAAAGTATTAAAGAAATGCAACGAAACTGGATTGGTCGTTCAGTTGGGGCAAATGTTACTTTCAAAATTGATGGCAGTGATGAAAGTTTTACCGTCTTTACTACTCGTCCGGATACTTTATTTGGTGCAACTTATGCAGTAATGGCACCAGAGTTAGAGTTAGTAAAAACGATTACTACTCCTGAACAAAAAGCTGCAGTAGAAAGCTATATCGAACAGGCGGCTAAAAAATCAGACTTAAATCGCACGGATTTAGCTAAAGAAAAAACTGGGGTATTTACCGGTGCGTATGCAATTAATCCAGTAAATGGTAAAAAAATTCCAATTTGGATTGCTGATTATGTCTTATCTTCATACGGTACTGGGGCAATCATGGCGGTACCTGCACATGATGAACGTGACTTTGAATTTGCTAAAAAATTCAATTTAGAAATTATTCCTGTTTTAGCTGGTGGCGATGTAACGAAAGAAGCCTTTACCGAAGATGGCGAACATATCAATTCTGAATTTTTAAATGGTTTAAATAAACAAGAAGCAATTGATAAAATGATTGCTTGGTTAGAAGAAAATGGTGTAGGTAAAAAAGAAGTAAGTTATCGCCTACGTGACTGGTTATTCTCTCGTCAACGCTATTGGGGAGAACCAATTCCAATCATTCATTGGGAAGATGGAACCACAACTGCTTTAAGTGAAGAAGAATTACCTTTACGTTTACCTAAAACAGATAATATTAAACCAAGTGGTACTGGAGAATCTCCATTAGCTAACATCACTGATTGGGTCAATGTAGTAGATCCAAAAACTGGCTTAAAAGGACGCCGTGAAACAAACACAATGCCACAATGGGCAGGTAGCTCATGGTATTTCTTACGTTATGTTGATCCACACAATAAACAGGCTTTAGCTGATTATGAAAAATTAAAACAATGGTTACCAGTGGACATTTATATCGGTGGGGCTGAACATGCTGTGCTTCACTTATTATATGCTCGTTTCTGGCATAAATTCTTATATGATTTAGGTGTTGTACCAACGAAAGAACCATTCCAAAAACTATTCAACCAAGGAATGATTCTAGGTGAAAACAATGAAAAAATGTCTAAATCACGTGGCAATGTTGTAAATCCTGATGATGTGGTGAAACAATATGGTGCAGATACCTTACGACTATATGAAATGTTTATGGGACCATTAGATGCTTCCATTGCTTGGAGTGAAAATGGTTTAGAAGGTAGCCGTAAATTCTTAGATCGTGTATGGCGTTTAATTGTTGATGAAAATGGTAAATTAAGAGACCGTATTACTACATTTAATGATGGTAAATTAGATAAAGTCTACAATCAAACAGTGAAAAAAGTTACTGAAGATTTCGAGAGCCTACACTTTAATACAGCAATCTCACAAATGATGGTCTTTGTGAATGAAGCTTATAAAGCAGATGCCTTACCTTATGCCTATATCGAAGGCTTTGTTCAATTATTGGCGCCAATTGCTCCACATATTGCTGAAGAATTGTGGGAAATTTTGGGTAATGAAGGTGGTATTTCTTATGTACCATGGCCAACTTATGATGAATCAGCCTTGGTTGAATCAGAAGTTGAAATTGTATGCCAAATCAATGGTAAAGTTCGCGCTAAATTGATGGTACCTGTTGATAGTAGCAAAGAAGCTTTAGAAGAACTAGCTTTAGCTAATGAACAAGTCCAAGAACAAATTGCAGGAAAAACAATCCGTAAAGTGATTGCTGTACCAAACAAATTGGTGAATATTGTTGCTAACTAATTAAATAGTTCACTCATTAACTATTCGCAAAACAAAGTAATGATCGACAACTCTTAAAAGAGCGAACCACAAGTGACAAGTGGTCTCTTTTAAGAGTTGTCTCTTTTTGTTTTTCAGCAAATGATCACTCTCTATCAATAAAAATCCGGTGTTAAAAGAGTTTCAATCGATATTTTTCAAAAAAAAATTCAGAAACCGAGAGCAACCTTTTTGACAAAGTGACCATATGGTGTTAATATTATGTAGTCACTTAAAGTTTTAAAGTTAGAGAGGATGAAAAATTTGAATAAAGTAGAAATCAAACATTTAACCAAAATATTTGGTCGCAAGGTTAATCAAGCCTTGAAAATGATGGAGAACCAACAAAGTAAAAAAGAGATTTTAGCAAAAACGGGTGCGACAGTTGGGGTATATGATGCCAGCTTTGAAGTAAAAGAAGGCGAAATCTTTGTCATCATGGGATTATCAGGGAGTGGGAAGTCCACTTTAATTCGTTTATTAAATCGCCTAATTGAACCAACGAAAGGTCAGATTTATATCGATGGCCAAGATATTGCGAAGCTAGACCATGAAGGCTTAAGAGAGGTTCGTCGTCATAAAATAAACATGGTCTTCCAAAATTTTGGCTTATTTCCACATCGAACCATTTTAGAAAATGTTGAATATGGGTTAGAGATTAAAGGAGTCGATAAGGCTACTCGTGTGCAAAAAGCCGAGCAAGCTTTAGATAATGCTGGCTTACTGGACTTTAAAAATCAATTACCCAATCAATTATCTGGTGGGATGCAGCAACGGGTAGGTTTGGCTCGTGCATTAGCCAACGATCCAGAAATTCTATTAATGGATGAGGCATTTTCAGCGTTAGACCCATTAATTCGTCGCGAAATGCAGGATGAATTGCTTGATTTGCAGGCAAAAGTGAAAAAAACTATCATCTTTATCACTCACGATTTGAATGAAGCCCTAAGAATTGGCGATCGTATCGCTTTGATGAAGGATGGTCAAATCATGCAGATTGGTACAGGGGAAGAAATTTTAACGAACCCAGCCAATGAATTTGTTCGTGAATTCGTGGAAGATGTGGACCGTAGTAAGGTATTAACTGCGCAAAATATTATGGTGCCAGCTATTACCACCAATATCGAGCTAGACGGTCCGAATGTGGCGTTAACTAGAATGCGTAGAGAAGAAATTAGTATGTTGTTAGCAGTTGATCGCAATCGTAATCTCAAAGGAATTATTACTGCCGATCAAGCGCTAAAAGCCCGTAAAGAAAATTTACCGTTATCAGCGGTGGTTGAAACAGAAGTACCAACAATTAATAAGGATATGTTGGTTACAGATATCTTTAATATCATTTATGATGCGAAAACACCATTAGTCGTAACCGAAAACAATCGTGTATTAGGTGTAGTTATTCGCGGAAGTGTCATCGAGGCGTTAGCAGAAACCAATGAAAGACAAGAAACGCCAGTAACAGAAAGTGAGGAAGTTGTTCATGGATAATTTATTACAAGCATGGCCAGTAGCTAAGGCAGTGGAGGCTATTACCGAGTGGCTGACGGTTCATTTGGGCCCATTTTTCCAATTGATCCAAAAAATTGGTCAGTCAGTGATGGATTTTATCAGTCAGGTGTTGTTAATCGTGCCAATTCCTGTCTGGATTATTCTATTAACCGGTATTGCTTGGTGGATTACTAATCGTAAATACGGCTTAGCGAGCTTTACTTTGCTTGGCTTAGTCTTTATCTGGAATCAAGGCTTGTGGGAGGCTTTGGTTCAAACAACGACTTTAGTTTTAGTTGCTAGTGTGCTATCGATTCTCATTGGGGTACCACTAGGCATTTGCATGGCCAAAAGTAGTAAGCTGCAAAAAATCTTATTACCAATTCTTGACTTTATGCAAACCATGCCGGGATTTGTTTATTTAATTCCAGCGGTTGCCTTCTTTGGTATCGGTATGGTTCCTGGGGTGTTTGCATCAATTATCTTTGCCTTACCACCAACCGTTCGTTTTACGCATTTAGGGATTAAACAGATTCCAACCGAGCTAGTCGAAGCATCAGATTCATTTGGGGGAACGCCTTGGCAAAAATTATTTAAATTAGAGTTGCCTTTAGCGAAAAAGACTATCTTAGCCGGTGTGAACCAAACAACCATGTTGGCCTTATCAATGGTCGTTACAGCTTCAATGATCGGTGCACCTGGTCTTGGTCGTGGGGTCTTAGAAGCCTTGCAAAAAGCCGATATTGGTAGTGGGTTTGTCAATGGACTATCACTAGTTATCTTAGCGATTATTATTGATCGTTTCATTCAATATACCAACCAAGAAAAACAAGTAGTTACCGATAAAACTGCTCGTCGTAAAAAAATGGCTGTCATTATTACTGCAGTCGTGCTATTATTAGGCATCGGTGTAGGTGTGAAGCAAGCGATTCAGCCAGAGAAAAATAAAGGAACAGTGCGTTTAGCTTATGTACAGTGGGATACCGAAATTGCTTCAACCAATGTCTTAGCTGAGGTTTTAAAGCAACAAGGCTATAAGGTTGAAATCACGCCGCTGGATAATGCGGTGATGTGGGAGGCAGTAGCCAATAATCATGCGGATGCGATGGTGGGTGCTTGGTTGCCAAATACGCATGCCAGCCAATACAAAAAATACAAAAATCAATTGGTCGATTTAGGCGCCAACCTAAAAGGGGCTAAAGTAGGTTTAGTGGTCCCAAGCTATATGGATGTGGATAGTATTGCCGACTTAACTGATCAAGCTGACCAAAAGATTACCGGAATTGAACCAGGTGCCGGTGTCGTTGCTGGAGCACAAAAAATCGTCAAGGCTTATCCTAACTTGCAAAATTGGCAGGTTGAAACTTCATCCTCTGGTGCGATGGTCGTTGCCTTAGACAAAGCTATTAAAAATAAACAACCAATCGTAATTACCGGTTGGTCTCCACATTGGATGTTTGCTAAGTATGACTTGAAGTATCTAGCTGATCCAAAGAAAACGATGGGTGGTGAAGAAGCCATTCATACCATGACTAGAAAAGATTTAGCTAAGGATATGCCAGAAGTAAACCGTATTTTAGATCAGTTTAACTGGAGTACCAAAGATATGGAAAGTGTCATGTTAGCCATTCAAAAAGGCAAATCACCAGAACAAGCAGCGAAAGATTGGATCAAAGCCAACCAAAAACAAGTAGCTAATTGGGTGAAAAAATAAGCCACCAAAAAGCAATAGGTGAAAAAACAGGAAGCTTGCAGTACAGGCTTCCTGTTTTGCTTTAGTCGCTTTGTAAGTGGATAGATCTTGAATAAACCATTTCAGTCTAGAAAAAAATCTACTGGATATAGTCTTTTTAAAGCAGTATTTTATCTAATTTTTTCAGACTTTGTTATAATAGCTGTAGTAAACAATGAGTGAGGATAAATAAATGGACTTTAATCAATTATTTCATCAACCAAGTGTGCGTCCTTATTTAATGAGTGCACGCTTTGGCTTAGAAAAGGAAAGTCAACGAGTAGATTTAAAAGGTAATTTAGCCAAGACAAATCATCCAGCTACATTAGGCAGTCGTGACTTCCATCCTAATATTCAAACTGATTTTGCTGAAACGCAGGTCGAATTAATTACGCCAGTGCGTACAAGTATTCCTGAGGTGTTGCGCCAGTTGGCCATGCTACATGACGTCATCTATCGCTCGATGCCTAAAGAAGAAATGCTTTGGCCGTTAAGTATGCCCCCAGCTTTGCCAGAATCAGAAGACGAGATTATTATCGCTAAGTTAACTGACCAAGAGGTTGCTTATCGTGAATATTTAGCTAAAGTATATGGTAAACGCAAACAGATGATTAGCGGCATTCATGTCAATTTTGAATTTGCCGAGGAGTTGTTCCGAGCGCTTTTTGCTGAACAAGATGAATGGACGGATTTTGAGGAGTTTAAAACAGCAGTCTATCTGCATGTCGCGCAACAATACTTACATTATCGTTATATCTATACATATTTTTATGGGGCTGCTCCTTATGCTTTAGATAATTACTTTACCGAAGATGCACCGACGCAACCTGTACGTAGCTTGCGCAATTCAAATTATGGTTACAAGAATAAAGAGGAATTAAAGGTTTCTTATCGTAGCTTCGCTTGCTATCGCCAAAGCTTGGCTGATCTAGTATCACAAGGAAAATTGATTGCGGAAAAAGAATTTTATTCTGCCGTCCGCCTTCGTCAAAATCGCCAGGTGCCTGATTCAGCAAGCATTCAATATATTGAGTTAAGAAATGTGGATTTAAATCCTTTTGAAGAAAATGGCATCAACGCTGAACAGTTAACTTTCTTGCAGGCTTTCTTATTATTTTTATGCACGAAAGAAAAAACTGAAGCAGTAGAGGACTATATTCGAGCTGGTGAAATAACTAATCATACGGTAGCGATAGAGCATCCATTGGCCACATCTAGCCTACAAAACGAGCTACAAAGCTTTATGACTGCATTTAAGGCCTTTATTTCTGATTATCAACTACCAATTGATCCAGAATATGTAGCCAATTGGGAAAGCATGGTTGCTCATCCTGAACTAACCTTAGCGGGTCGTTTACTCACTGCCTTAAATGGTCGCAATCAAGCAGATTGGGCGGTAGAAGTAGGCTTAGCTTATCACCAAAAAGCTTGGGAGCATCCCTATCAGCTAGCGGGCTATCGTGGCATGGAGTTATCGACACAAATTTTGATGTTTGATGCAATTCAAAAAGGTGTGCAAGTTGAAGTCTTAGATGAACAGGATCAGTTTATTCAACTAACCTATCAAGGTAAGACCGAATATGTCAAAAAAGCGAACATGACTAGTAAAGATTGCTATGTCGTTCCTTTGATGATGGAAAACAAGGTGGTGACTAAAAAAATTCTAGCTAAGGCTGGCTTTAACGTGCCAAGCGGAGCCGAGTACCATGATTTCGACCTAGCCTTAGCCGATTATGAAAAATATCGCCAACAAGCAATCGTGGTTAAACCAAAGAGTACCAATTATGGTCTGGGGATTACGATTTTTAAAGAACCATTTACACAAACGGATTATCGCGAAGCCTTGGCCTTTGCTTTTAAAGAAGACCAAGATGTGTTAGTTGAGCGCTTTATCGAAGGAATCGAATACCGCTTCTTTGTGATTAATGACCAAGTACAAGCGATTATGCTTAGAGTACCGGCTAATGTGATTGGCGATGGTGTTCATACCATTCGTGAATTAGTCACACAGAAAAATACCGATCCATTGCGTGGTACCCACCACCGCTATCCATTGGAAAAAATTCAACTAGGTGAAATCGAAGCCTTGAATCTAAAAGAACAAGGCTATCAATTTGATGATGTCTTAGCGAAAGGGCAAAAGGTTTACTTGCGCGAAAATTCCAATATTAGTACCGGTGGCGATTCCATCGATATGACCGATGAAATTGGTGAGGATTATAAAACAATCGCCATCCAAGCAGCTAAAGCGCTGGGAGCAGAAATCTGTGGGATGGATTTAATCATTCCAGATTATCAGCAAGCTGCGAGCTTACCAGATGCGTATGCGATTATCGAAGCGAATTTTAACCCAGCGATGCACATGCATGCCTATCCTTATCAAGGCCAAGGTCGCCGCTTGACCTTATCTGTTTTACAGTTACTATTTCCAGACTTAACAGTTTAATAGTAGAGACAACAATCCCCTTAACACTTAGCGAAACAACTAAGTGCTAAGGGGATTAAAGATGTGAAGCAAGTTGGTTAACTACGAGAAAATAAGTACTAGCGTGGTGGAATATCAATTATATTTAAAGATATTCTACACCACGCTAGCTTATTTGATGAAGTAGCTACTTACAAAACACAGAGTACCCAAAGATGTTTAGTGACTTGCCCAGCTACGAGTGGATAAGTTTTCCCGGCTAGCAGAAAAGAGAGTGAGTTACAGATGAAACCATTTTTGTAAGAATGAAGGCTTTGGTGATTGCTCTGGTGTACTAGAATTCTTTTCAGGCCATTTTTGGGCAATATCAATAATTGGTTCATCGACCGCTTGTGTGTTAACCAGTAACAAACCGATTGTTTCTAAAGTTGGGGCTTCGTTGGTTTGAATGATTGTAAATTTACGCTGAGCTTGCGCGCATATATGCAGATAGGTTGCTTGCAGACTTTCTGACAGATTCCCATTGATTCTGATTTCAGCCTCAGGATAGTCTGGTAAATGCTTGGCAAATTGCGCTTGCCAAGTACTATCTTGCATCTGTTGCATCGTCATACTCAGATAGCAGCGCTCACGAAAGGTGCCTAAATAGCGATGCTGTTCCTCTGGTTTAATTTGTGGGGTACCATAACGACTATTGTCTAGATGTTTTTGCAATTCATCAGCCATAAATATCCTCCAGTTTTTCTTTCATTGTAGCATAATTTTGCCCACCACCAAAATGCTAACCCAAAGTAATCCCTGTAAATCTTCTACTTTGTAAAAAAAGTGTACTTTTGCTATACTACACTTAGCAAAGGTTAGATGAAAGGATGATCGTGTATGCATTTAAGTATTTCGAAAGAAGCGCAAGAAAAAATTCAAGAGAAAATGCAGCCTGGCGACTATCTGATTTTAGATTATGAAGATGCGACAGGGCCTTTTGTAGATAGTCAAGCTTCCTGTCAGCTATATCCTAGTTTTCGTATCTTATTGGTACCAGCTAGCTTTCCGAAGGCACAATTAGCTGTTTATGATCATCAGCACAACACTGAGCTGGGGATTGTCTATATGAAATCACGTTCAGAAATGCTTTTAGATCAAGAAGTTCGTTTAATTGTCGAGCCTGTTTATCACAGCTTACAATTGAAGGCGGATAGTGGGATTTTAGCGAATAATTTAGAGTTAAAGCGTATTAATCCCAAAGATTATGAAAACCAAGCGCCTAGTTCAACGATTGGTTGCTAAAAAAATGTCGCCCTTTTCTTCTTTAGCGTAAGAAGGAAAGGACGACGTTTTTGTTTGGCATAAAATGGCTCAGCCGTTTAGTTTTGCACAAGTTGCAGGAATTTTTTTGGTAAACGTTGACTAATAATCACCCCTAAAATACCAGCGCAAGTTGCTTTAATCAGATCAGGCAGAAGAAAATTAACGCCACCGACCATCAAAGCTTGACTAATTGGCATACCAGTAGCGAATTTTAACCAAATGCTACCAATGATTAAAGTTAAGACAAAGCCTAGCATATTTGCTAAAATGGCCCAAAGAAGATGATTGGGTTTGAACTGGATTAGGCTGCCAATGGTTAATCCGCAAACGATAAAGCCCCATAAATAGCCACCAGTTGGACCAAATAAAGCGCCTATTCCGGCAGATCCACCAGCAAAAACTGGTAAACCAATCGCTCCTAAAACTAAATAAATGACAATCGCCCAAGTGCCAACCTTCCGACCTAAAATTGTAGCAGTCAAGCCTACAATAAAGGTTTGTAAGGTTAAGGGAACAATCGGTAGTGGAATAGTAATTTGTGCCACTACGGCAATGATCGCCGCAAAAATCGCAGCGATTAATTGTTGTTGTAATTGAAATGATTTCATCAATAAAAGCTCCTTTTGTTAACCTGTTTTATTTTTCGTTAACTTGATATAAGTATACAATTACGTTAACCGAAAATCAATATATAGTTAACGAAAAAACAATAGAAAAACTTACTCGCCTAAATTTTTAATCGATATATTTAGCGATTGTTATAAAAAAATGAATGGTTATACTTAAGTGAAGGCAGAAGTAGGTGAGAGTTACTTGTTGTCAAGATATTCAACCGCGTTTATTGAAATGATAGAAAGGGGATACTTATGATCGATTTAGCTGAGTTGCAGCAAACGGAATTTTTTAAAAAGTATCAAGGGAGCTATGTTGGTGATAAAATTTTAACGTAATTCAGGCAGAAGTCGCCCATCCTCTATAGGTGGTTGATGAATGCCATTCGGTATGAGGGTTACTGTTGGTAACTCGAAGACCGACAATACATTACATGGTCTTTTTATTTCGCTCTATGTTATAATCAGTCTATATTAGAAATGAGTGATATAAAATGGAATTAGATACAAATAACCATTCAGTCTTCCTTCTTTATTACCATCTTATTTTAGTAACTAAATATCGCAGACAAGTGATAGATGA
>DYWZ01000063.1 GCA_020742395.1 Enterococcus columbae | reverse complement strand
AGGTGTGGAAAAATGAGTTTTGTATTGGGAATTACTGGAGGTATTGCTACTGGTAAGAGTAGTGTAATTGATTATATAAAAAAATTGCATATTCCGGTAGTTGATGCTGATTTAATCGCCAGAGAAATTGTTTTGCCAGAAAAACCGGCATTAAAAGAATTGGTTCAATATTTTGGTAAACAAATTATTGATGAACAAGGGTGTTTAGATCGAAAGAAATTAGCAGACATTGTTTTTAATAATCAGGAAGAATTACATCAATTGGATTTATTATTAGCGCCTTATCTGCGAGCAGAAATTAAACGCCAAATTGAACTAAATCAAAAAAAATCACCCATCGTGGTGGTAGATGTTCCGTTGATGTATGAAAAAGGTTACGATGAATGGATGGATCAAGTAGCAGTAGTATACTGTACACCTCAACAACAACTAGACCGTTTAATGCAACGTAACCATTTAGATGAGTTGCAAGCTAAACAACGTATTCATTCGCAGCTTCCTATCGATATAAAAAGACAAATGGCAGAAGTTGTTTTTGATAATACGCAGTCATTGGATGAAACACTAAAGCAGGTAAAAACATGGTTATGTGATCGAAAATTTATTGAAAATAAATGATTTAGATATGTTTTTCATAGAGAATGAAAGAAATATTTTTTGAGGTGAGAAAATATGGATACTATTCAACAAATGAAGCAGCATGTTTCAGTAAGACATTATCAAGATAAAGAAATACCAGTAGAAGTTAAACAAGATTTGTTACTAGCTGCTCAGAGTGCTCGACATCAAATTTTGTACAGGCATATTCAATAATTGAAATAGCAGATCATTACATTAAAAGTAAGTTGGCAGAAATTACTAAATTTTCAGGTCATTTAAATCAAGCTCCTTTAGTATATGTTTTTGTGGCTGATTTATATCGTCATGCTGTTCAATTACAAGCGCATCAAAAAAGTTTGCGTCCATTAACAAATATGGAATCTTTAGTCGTCTCTATTGTTGATGCCACGATAGCTGCTCAAAATATGAGTGTTGCCTCGGAAAGTTTAGGATTGGGTATCTGTTATATTGGCGGTATTCGTAATGATTTATTTAAGGTAAAAGAATTGTTACAATTACCCGAATTTACCGTACCTTTATTTGCATTAACAATTGGTTATCCTACGGTAAAAAATGATCCGAAACCAAGGTTACCATTGAATAATCTAGTCTCAATGGATACTTATAAAATTGATGAAATGACTAACTTGAAAAATTATGATGAACAAACTGTTCAATATTATAAAAATAGAAATAGTAATCAAGCAGACGTATCATGGACGGAGAAAAATTTGGCTTTCTTTAGTGAGATACGACGACCTGAGTTTGCGGATTTCTTAAAAGCACAAGGATTTGAGTTATAGTAGTAATTTACTATAAGGCAATCAATAGTTTTATCTATAGCTAATCAAAAACCAAATGTTCAACTTGACGAGAGAATATGTTGTTGTTGGACATTTGGTTTTTTTGATATAAATGCTAAAAATTTATCTTTAACAATAGTGTTGTCATATTTATTTACACATTTTTATCTAGAAAATCGTGTTTTAACTTTAATCTTATGAATGAACCGTGTTATAATATATAAAAAAGTAGCTGGGGTGATAATATGCAATGTCCAAAGTGTCATCATCAAAATTCTCGTGTAATTGATAGTCGTCAAGCTGATGACGGTAGAGCAATTAGAAGAAGAAGAGAGTGTGAAAGTTGCGGTCAACGTTTTACTACGTTTGAGAGAATCGAAGAAGCCCCTTTGTTAGTCATTAAGAAAAATGGCGTTAGAGAAGAATTTAATCGTGAAAAAATTTTACGTGGATTAATACGTTCTGCAGAAAAACGTCCTGTTGCGATGGAGCAAATGGAGAAAATTGTAGATAATGTTGAACGACGTGTCCGTGAAAAAGGTGTAAATGAAATTTCAACCAAGATAATTGGCGAATATGTCATGGAGGATTTAGCTAAAGTAGATGAAATTTCCTATATTCGCTTTGCTAGTGTTTATCGTCAGTTTAAAGATATGTCTGTATTTTTAGAAGAATTACAACAAATCGTTGATAAAGCCAAACAACCTAAGGAATAGCTGTAGGAAGGAGGGATAACGTGGCTTTATTACCTAATCAAATCTATTCAGTGTTTAAGGCCGGTCCCATATCTTCATTTGGTTTGGAAAGTTTAACCTACTTATACCAACCGATTATTGGCAGTCAAGCAGTTCAGCTCTATCAATTGCTATTAGCAGAAAGTAAAGAAAGTATTCGTCAAGAGAAGTTACATGTTGATTTATGTGAAATGTTGGATGAAGGAATACAACAAGTACAAGCACACAGATTGCAGTTGGAAGGCATTGGTTTATTAAGTGTTTATTGTAAAGATAATGGCCTAGATGGGGCGAAATATCTTTATTTATTACGTGAACCTTTAACCCCGAATGAGTTTTTTAAAGATGAAATCTTGAGCTTTATGTTATTGAGTCGGGTAGGCGAACGCATTTTTAATCAGTTAAGCAAGCGATATTGTCAACAATCAATTTCATTGGATGGTTATGAGGAAGTAACCCATCATTTTCTTGAAGTTTTTCGGATGGAAAATGAACGTTTTGCTAATGCTTGGCCTAAACTTGAAGAAAATAAAAACCAATTTATCAATCAAGAAAAACAAACATTACCTAAGTCATTAGATTTAGATGTAGAAAATTCTTTGGATTGGTCGTTTTTATTTGAGTTAGCACAAAAACAATATATTGCTAAAAAAGTTTTTACACCTAAATTTTGTGAAAAGTTAGCATTATATCATGTGATGTATGGATTTGATGAATTAGCTTTGGTTGATTATATGAAACAAGTGGTTCAAGTGGTTGATGGACAAGTCGATGAAAGAGCGCTTGAACAATTAATTTTAGCTAGTCAAAGACAGCCGTTAATATCTCAGGATAGCTCTGTATTAAAAGTTGAAAATCAATCTGAACAGGCCTTACGCAAAGAGCGCTTGTTAAAACAAGGCTTTAGCTTACAAGATTGGGAGATTATTGAAGCAAGTGAAAGTTATCCGCCGATGACTTTTTTAGAGTCGATTAAACAGGCAAAAAATAGTTATGTAACTAAAGATGAGACCTGGATTATTCGTGATTTGTTAGCGCAAAGTCCATTGCCACCGGCAGTCATTAATGTATTGATTCACTATGCTTTGGTAATCCAAAATCATTCGATGTTACAGTCTAAATTTGTCCATCGAATTGCTACTGATTGGTCACAACAAAAATTATTAACGCCAGAACAAGCGATTATACATGTTCGACAATTAGTTAAAGAAGCAAAAGACAAACGTGAAAAAACAGAGCAAGTCAAAAAAGCAAATCAGTATTCGAAAAATATTCGTAAGGAAGTCATTCCTGAATGGATGAAAAATCCAACCATCGAGCAGGTTGATGCTGAAAAATCGGCAGCAACTCAAAAGGCACTCGATGCACTTCGTAAAAGAGAGGAGGGGCAATGATGCAGGATATTGGTAAAAATATGGCGCATTTGCTACACCAAAAAAATTACTATCAAGAATATGAACAAATGGTCAATAAAATCAATGAAAATCCTGAAATTCAGGCCTTTCTTAAACAAAATGCAGACCATTTAACTACTGATGATATTCAACGAAGTTATGCCCAATTATATGAATATATTCAACAAAAAGAAAAATTTTTAAGTAATGATCCTACAATGATTGCACCAGGCTATGAGCCAAAGTTACGTTTGCATCATCATGCGATTGAAGTAACTTATGTGCCGACTGACGAGTTGTTAGCCAGAAAGAATCAAGAAAAAATCAATGATCGGATTCAAACTGTTTTTGTGCCAAAAATGATTAAAGAAGCCAGTTTTGATCTGTTTGAAAATACTTCTGGTCGTGCCGATGCTTTGTTGGCAGTGGCTGATTTTGTAAATCATTATCGTCCTCATGATAAAATCTATCATCCTGGGTTGTACCTTGTAGGTGGCTTTGGTGTGGGTAAAACCTATTTACTAGGGGCTACTGCGAAGCGTTTAGCTGAAGACGGCTATCAAACAATGATTGTGCATTTTCCAACTTTTGCGGTTGAAATGAAACAAGCTATTGGTAAAGATACTTTAGCGCAACAATTGAATCAGGTTAAAAATGCACCTATTTTGATGATTGATGATATTGGAGCTGATGCAATGAGCAGTTGGATCCGCGATGATATTTTAGGAGTGATTTTGCAACATCGAATGCAAGAAATGTTGCCAACATTTTTTAGTTCAAACTTCTCGATGGCAGAATTAGAACGACATTTAACCGTATCTCAAAAAGGAGATCAAGAACCGATTAAGGCGATGCGTATTATGGAACGAATTCGCTATTTAAGTAAAGAAGTATTGATGTCAGGTGAAAATCGAAGAAATCCTAAATAAGGTAAGGCACGACTTCTGCTAGTCATTTTAACTAGTAGAAGTTTTTGATTGAAAGTGATTGAATGAATAAAGAAGTAATCGAATCAGAAAAAATTGTGAATCAAACGTTTCAAAATGATGTGTATCGAAGTATTTACTATAATGACTGTCATTTTCAAAATTGTATTTTTGAATCATGTGAATGGAGCAATTGTCAGTGGTTGAACTGCCAGTTTACCGATTCAAATAGCTGATGAAACATCAAGTACATAGCTACTATCATCAATATAGAAAGGAATTATTATTTATGAATGAACAAGCATTATCGTTGCGCCTTAAACAAGTGAGTCGATATATTCAACCGAATGCTAGACTAGCAGATATTGGTTCTGATCATGCTTATTTACCAGTTGCTTTAATGCTTAAAGGTAGCATTGAATATGCTGTTGCCGGTGAAGTGGTTAAGGGGCCTTATCTTTCGGCATGTCAACAAGTAGAAAAAAATCAATTGACTGATAAAATTGTGGTTCGTTTAGCTAATGGTTTATCAGCTATTCAACCAACCGATGAGATTGATACGATTACTATTTGTGGTATGGGTGGTAGCCTAATTCGCCAAATATTAACAGAAGGTTCTCATCATTTAATTGGCAATGAACGTTTAATCTTGCAACCAAACGTTGGTGAAGCGACTTTACGTGATTGGTTGAATCAAAATGATTATGCAATTCTTGCTGAAGAAATACTAGAAGAAAATCAGAAAATATATGAAATCATTGTAGCTGAAAAACAAACGTTAACCACTAAATTAAATGAAAAAGAATTATTTTTTGGGCCATTTTTAATGCAAGGAAAAAATGCTGTTTTTATAAAAAAATGGCAAAGAGAATATCAGCAAATCAAAAAAGTTTTAAAACAATTGCAACAAGCGCAAAATCAACCACTTGAAAAAATAGCGACTTTAAAGACACAACTTGATTGGATAAAGGAGTTGTTAGGCGATGAAATTATTTGAGTTAATTGAACGATTTGAAACCTATTGCTCACCTGAATATGCGATGGAAGGCGATTTTTGTGGCTTACAGATAGGTAAAAAAGACTCAGAAGTAAAACGGATTTTATTTACCCTAGATATTCGACCAGAAGTTGTCAAAGAAGCCATTGAGCAGCAAATTGATTTGATTATTGCCAAACATGCGCCAATTTTTCGACCAATTCAAAGTATCACTGATGCCTCAGCACAAGATAGGATGTATCTAGATTTAATCAAACATGAGATTAATGTGTATGTTGCGCATACTAATATTGATATTGTTCCGGATGGGCTAAATGATTGGTTCTGCGAGGCGCTAGATTTACAGGTATTAGATTATTTAAAAGCGACACATTATGAAAAAGTCAAAAAATTAGTTTTTTATATTCCTCAATCCCATGCTGAAAACATGCGCCAATTATTAGGGGATGCCAAGGCCGGTATACAAGGGAATTATCATCATATGAGTTTTTCATCTGAAGGCTTAGGCAGATTTGAGCCAAATGAGTTGGCTAAACCAACGATTGGTCAGGCTAATCAGGCTCAGTGTGTGTTAGAAGAACGAGTGGAAGTATTAATACAAGAGAAATACTTACCGCAAGTTCTTAAGGTATTAAAAGAAAATCACCCTTATGAGGAAGTTGCCTTTGATCTATATGATTTAGCTAAAGAATCGGCAGCGATAACCAGTTATGGCATTGGGCGCATTGGTAAGCTAGCTAAGCCGGAATCTTTGGAACAATTCTGTCAGAGAGTGAAAGCAGCTTTTAATTTATCTGATTTACGAGTGATTAAACCAAATGATATGAGTTGGCAACAGAGCATTCAAACAGTTGCGATTTGTGGAGGCAGTGGTGAGAAGTTTTATCGTGAAGCACTGCAAAAGCAAGCAGATGTGTTTATTACCGGCGATGTATACTATCATACGGCACATGATTTACAGGCCAATCGATTAATTACTCTTGACCCTGGACATCATATTGAAGTATTATTTGTGCAAAAAGTAATGAAAAAATTTGTTGATTGGAAAAATCAGTATCAATGGGATGTTGAACTGATTCCTTCAAAAGTTAACACTAATCCATTTATTACAATTTAAAAAAATAGGAGTGTATATTATGTATCAAAATTTATTACCACGTTTTTTAAAATATGTCAAAACAGAAACACGTTCTGATCACACTAGTAAAACGACTCCTTCAACGCAAACGCAAGTCGCTTTTGCGCATGAACTAGCCAAAGAATTAGCAGCAATTGGAATGCAAGATGTTCATTATAATGAGACAAATGGTTTTGTGACGGCTACTTTACCAAGTAATACCGAAAAAGATGTTCGTTCAATTGGTTTTATTGCCCATATGGATACCGCTGATTTTAATGCGACGAATGTGAATCCACAAATTATCGAAAATTATGATGGCACATCTACGATTCCATTGGATAAAGAAGGAAAATATACCTTAAACGTTGCTGATTTTCCAAATTTAAAAAACTATGCCGGACAAACCTTAATTACGACTGATGGTTCTACTTTACTTGGAGCTGATGATAAATCAGGGATTGCAGAAATCATGACAGCGATGGAATTTTTAATTGCTCATCCTGAAATCAAACATGGTAAAATTCGAGTAGCTTTTGGTCCAGATGAAGAGATTGGTGTTGGCGCAGATAAATTTGATGCTGAAGGCTTTGAGGTTGATTTTGCCTACACAATGGATGGAGGTCCTGTAGGTGAGTTGCAGTTTGAAACATTTAACGCTGCTCAAGCCGATTTAACCTTCCATGGAAAAAATGTACATCCAGGTACAGCTAAAGATACTATGATCAATGCTATTCAAATGGCCATTGATTTTCAAAATGAATTTCCACAAAATGAAGTGCCTGAGCAAACAGAAGGTTATGAAGGTTTTTATCACTTACATGGATTTAACGGTACACCAGAAGAAGCAACGATGTCTTATATCATTCGTGATCATGATCGTGAAAAATTTGAAGCCCGCAAGCAATTTATCGAGAACTTAGTAGCTAAGTTTAATGCCAAATACGATCAAAAACGTGTGAGTCTGCATTTGTTTGATCAATATTACAATATGCGTGAAGTGATTGAAAAGGATATGAGCATTATTGAATTAGCCAAACAAGCAATGGAAGAATTAGCAATTCAACCAATTATTGAGCCAGTTCGTGGTGGTACAGACGGTTCAAAAATTTCGTTTTTAGGTATTCCAACGCCAAATATTTTTGCCGGTGGTGAAAATATGCACGGACGCTTTGAATATGTTTCGTTACAAGCGATGGAAAAAGCAACTGATGTTATTGTAAAAATTGCTGAATTAAATGCTAAATAATATGTTACAAAAGATAGTTACTTAACTATCTTTTGTTTTTTCAGGAGAGAAATAGATGAAGAAAATTTTGATGATAACAACAGGAGGCACAATTGCTTCTAAAAAATCTCAACACGGTTTAACACCAGGAATTAGCGCAGAAGAATTATTGGCTTATATTCCAGCTGTTAAACAAATTTGTAATGTAGCAACCCTACCTCTTTTTAACTTAGATAGTACCAATATGCAACCCAAACATTGGCAAAAATTAGCTTTGGCTATTGAAGAAAATTATCAGAATTATGATGGTTTTGTGATCTGTCATGGCACGGACACTTTAGCTTATACCGCTGCTGCCTTATCGTATTTGATACAAAATTCTCCTAAACCAATTGTACTAACGGGTTCGCAAAAACCCATCGATTTAGACAGTACCGATGCGAAAGTTAATTTATTAGATAGTTTTATATATGCTTGTGATGATTTATCTCAAGAAGTGGTGATTGTTTTTGATGGAAAAGTAATTGCTGGTACACGAGCAAAAAAAGTTCGTGCGAAAAGTTATAATGCGTTTACAAGTGTTAATTTTCCCTATCTAGCAGTTATATTAGATCAACAAATTATTCGCTATATCCCTAGTCAAACTTTAGACAATTCGCTTACTTTTTATCATAACTTAAAGCAAGATTTAATTACCTTAAAATTAACGCCTGGATTGGATGAAAAAATTCTATTCTTTGCTTTTGAACACTATCGATGTATCATTTTAGAAAGTTTTGGTGTTGGGGGCATTCCTGAAAATCTTATGGATGCTTTTTATGTGTTAATGAAAAAATATCATCAACATCGCTTAGTGATTGTTGGCTCACAAGTAGCTAACGAAGGTAGTGATATGACGGTATATGAAGTAGGTAAAAAAGTTAAGCAAGATTTTCAATTGCTCGAAGCATACGACATGACTTTTGAAAGTGTCGTGACTAAATTGATGTGGTTAATGGCTAAATTTGATTCTATTGAGGCCATTCGTCAAAATTTTTATAGCAATGTCAATCATGATATTTTAATGTATCCTCATACTAAATAAATATCAACTGGCATAGTTGCTGTTTGATAAAACGTGAGTATTGCTAGCCTGTTTCATAGATTGGCGTAAAAATGGTCTTTGCTAGGTATAGGTATTTAGGTTATCTTTTGTGAAAAAAGTACACAAGTGATATAATAATTGATGTAAAAAATTAAGAAAAATTAAAGTTAGCACTCTAATGTTTAGAGTGCTAACTTTTTGTTTGACCATATTTGACCTTAGATGTATACTAAGGGTGTATTCTAAAAGAGCAAGGAGGATTTGCTATGAATATTGAAAAAATGACTACAACATTACAAGAAGCGATTGCCCAAGCGCAACAAATCGCGATTACGCGACAGCATCAAGAAATTGATGTCGCTCATTTATGGAAAATATTTTTACAACCCAATCATTTTGGACGTAACTTTTATATAGATTTAGGTATTGATGTTGATCAGTTAGAAAACGAAGTAGACCATCAATTAGATGCTATTCCAGTAGTAGCAGGCGGCAATGTTCGTTATGGCCAAAACTTCAGCCAAGTATTGTATCAATTGTTAGTTGAAGCTGATCAATTACGCCAACAATTTCAAGATGAATTTTTGTCAACAGAGATTGTTTTATTAGCTTTAATGAAATTAAAGCATCAACCATTATGTAAATACTTAACTACTCAAGGAATTCACGAAAAAGAAGTTAAACAAGCAATAGAAAGCATGCGTGGAGGTGATCGTGTGACTTCTCAAAATCAAGAAGAGCAATATAAAGCATTAGAAAAATATGGAGTGGATTTAGTTCAAAAAGTAAAAGCCGGGACGATGGATCCAGTTATTGGTCGAGATGAAGAAATTCGTGATGTTATTCGTATTTTATCTCGTAAAACCAAAAATAATCCAGTTTTAATCGGAGAACCTGGTGTTGGTAAAACTGCCATTGTGGAAGGTTTAGCTCAACGGATTGTAAAAAAAGATGTACCGGATAATTTAAAAGATAAGACCGTTTATTCACTAGATATGGGATTATTAATTGCAGGGGCAAAATATCGTGGTGAATTTGAAGAACGATTAAAGGCTGTTTTAGATGAAGTGAAAAAGTCTGATGGACGCATCATTTTATTTATTGATGAAATTCACAATATCGTGGGGGCTGGTAAAACAGAAGGTAGTATGGATGCCGGTAATTTGTTAAAACCAATGTTGGCACGTGGAGAATTGCATACGATTGGTGCAACAACTTTAGATGAATATCGTCAATACATGGAAAAAGATAAAGCTTTGGAAAGACGTTTCCAAAAAGTTTTAGTAAAAGAACCGACAGTAGAAGATACGATTTCAATTTTACGCGGTTTAAAAGAAAGATTTGAAATTCATCATGGAGTAAATATCCATGACAATGCTTTAGTAGCAGCTGCCACATTATCCGATCGTTACATCACCGATCGTTTCTTACCAGATAAAGCGATTGATTTAGTTGATGAAGCTTGTGCGAATATTCGGGTTGAAATGAATTCAATGCCCACTGAACTAGACCAAGTGATGCGTCGTTTAATGCAATTAGAAATTGAAGAAGCTGCTTTGAAAAAAGAGTCTGACGATGCATCGAAAAAACGATTAGTGCATTTACAAGAAGAATTAGCTAATTTACGTGAAGAAGCTAATGCAATGAAATTACAATGGGAAACTGAAAAAGAAGAAGTAAATGCTGTTTCTAATAAACGTGCGGAGCTTGAAAAAGCACGTCATGAATTAGAGGATGCTGAAAACAACTATGAATTAGAACGAGCTGCTGTGTTAAGACATGGAACCATTCCGCAATTAGAAAAAGAATTAGCTGACTTAGAAGCCAAAAATCAACCAGATACTTTACGAATGGTCCAAGAATCCGTTACGGAAAACGAAATCGCGATTGTTGTGGGTCGTCTGACCGGGATTCCAGTTACAAAATTGGTTGAAGGCGAACGTGAAAAACTCTTAAAGCTCAATGAAACCCTTCACCTACGAGTCATCGGTCAAAATGAAGCGGTTGATGCAGTTAGTGATGCGGTCTTACGTTCAAG
>DYWZ01000062.1 GCA_020742395.1 Enterococcus columbae | reverse complement strand
ACGCAGTATTAAACAACGACTCAAGTTTAAAGGATGGCAAAAGCATCGGTGACCCCACCGAGTCAGCCTTGCTTGAAATGTACCGCAAGGTGCCAGGCATTGATTTAGGTAACAATCAACTTGGCTTGTCTGAAAGCGATCTTCGTGGTCTTTTAACTCGTCAGCAAGAAGTGCCATTCGACTCTGACCGTAAGTTGATGAGTACCAAGCACTTGATCCACACCGTACCTACTATCTTCGTTAAAGGTGCCATCGACGTCTTGCTTGACCGCTGTGACAACATCCGTATCGGCGATGAAGTTCGCCCAATAACTGATGAAGATAGAAAGAAGATTTTAGCTCAAAACGAGCACTTCTCAGAAAATGGTTTGCGTGTTTTAACCTTTGCCTACAAGGAAAAAGACGAAGATCTTACTCCTGAGACAGAACACGGCTTTACCTTCATTGGATTGGTTTCCGAAATGGACCCACCTCGTGAAGAAAGTGTTGAAGCAGTTGCTCGTGCTAAAAAAGCCGGCATCCGTACCGTCATGATCACTGGTGACCACAAGGTTACTGCCGTTGCCATTGCCAAAAAGATCGGTATTTTCAACGACGGCGACATCGCCGTTACCGGTTTAGAGCTCGATAAGATGAGTGATGAGGAACTTGAACAAAAGATTGAAAAGATCTCTGTTTACGCTCGTGTATCGCCAGAAAATAAGATCCGCATTGTTAACGCATGGCAAAAGAAAGATAAGATCGTTTCAATGACTGGTGACGGTGTCAACGATTCTCCTGCTTTGAAGAAGGCTGACATCGGTGTAGCCATGGGTATTACCGGTACCGAAGTATCAAAAGATGCAGCTAGCATGATCTTAGCTGATGACAACTTCGCTACTATTATCAAGGCAGTTGCCAATGGCCGTACCGTTTTTGAAAACATCAAGAACGCAATCATGTACCTACTTTCTGGTAACTTGTCTGCGATCATCACTGTTTTGTTTGCTTCAATCGGTGGCTTCTCAGTTCCATTTATCGCAGTTCAACTTTTGTTCATTAACTTGGTAACTGACTCCCTTCCAGCTTTGGCAATCGGGATGGAACCAGGTGCACCAGATATTCTTGATAGAAAACCACGTGATCCTAAAGTCGGCATCCTTGATAAGAGCTTAATAACCAAAGTAACTCTTCAGGGGATCATTATCTCAGTTGGCGTTATCGCTGCCTTCATGATTGGTCGTCAAACTAGTGCCGCTGTCGCATGTACCATGGCCTTCTCTACTTTGACTTTTGCTCGTTTGCTTCACGGCTTCAACTGCCGTTCACAACACAGCATTTTCAAGATTGGCTTTAAGAACAACTGGTACAGCTTGGCTGCCTTTGCAGTTGGTACATTATTATTAGCTTTAATTTTATTTGTACCAGGTCTTCACAGTTTGTTCGCTGTAACTCCATTGACTAACACCCAACTTCTTTGGATCGGATTCTTGGCTCTTATGCCTACTGTCCTTATTCAAATTATTAAGATAGTTCAAGAAAGCAAATAATTTTATTCAATATCTCAAGTAAACAGTCCTAAACAGGGGCTGTTTTTTTGTTAAGATAAGATATATATCTAACTTTTAGTAATAAGGAAATGATCATGATAAAAACTGCAAAACAAATTTTGAGAAAACCGATTTCCAGTGACATGTCTTACCTATTGTACCGTGCTATTTTAGTCGGTATAATCACCGGTTTAATCGTAAGCGTGTTCCGCTGGACCATTGACCATACAAGGCAGATACTTAATTTCATTTATCCAAAAATGGCGGCTCAACCACTCTGGCTTGTTCCTTACGTCATTTTGATGATCGTTATCTGCCTTGTGCTAGGTCACATCACTAAACCATATTTGAATCAATTAGTCGGTTCGGGTCTACCGCAAATTGAAGCTGTTTTCTTAGGTGAAAACAAGATGCCATGGTGGTCAATCTTATGGCGTAAATTTGTTGATGGTCTGCTGGCAATCTGCCCTGGCCTAATGCTGGGACGTGAAGGTCCATGTATTGAAATGGGTGTCATGGCTGGACAATGGTTAGCAAAAGCGTCTTTGAATCAGACAAAGATCAAATTAAGGAACTGCAAGAATGTGGTGTTGCGGCAGGACTTGCGGCTGCCTTTAGTGCACCAATTGCTGGTGCGATGTTTTTAGTTGAAGAAATTTCCTTCAGCTTTAAACCCCAAAAGGTAGTTTCAATCTTAGCAGCTAGTTTCTCAGCTGACTTCATGACTATTCTGTTCTTCGGTAACAAGCCATGTTTATACTTGCCAGTTCGCGGCTACTTCCCAATCAATGCCTACTGGACTTTGCCAATTATCGGTATTGTATTAGGACTTTTAGCTTACGGCTACCAATATACATTGCTTAGCTTGAAGTCCATCTTCAGTAAACTTAAGAAGATTCCTGCTTGTTCAAGTTCTCAATGATATCAATAAATATTTTGCTAAGCATCCCGTCAGAACAGTCAATGGTAAAAACATTTCCTTCTCTTTCTCAGGCGGTTTAACTAAACACTTGGAAAATGAGGACTTTAATGCGACTCTAGCAAGAGCTGACTCTCTTGTTTACAAGGCAAAAAGTTTAGGTCGAAAGCAAATTATATTTGCCTAATTAACGAAAATATTTCTCATTTTGGTAAAGTATAAGTAAACATTATAAGTAATCGATTTACAGATCAAAGATTCTTTATTATCGAGGAGAATTAAACATGTACAATTGGCACAACGTATTCCAACCTATTTATCAAATAGATCAAAATATGAATCCGAGAATTGATCATTATGAAATGTTATTACACGACGAAAATGATAAATTCCCTGTTCATGACTTCTTCAGCGCCATCAGTACTGAGGAAGACAATCAAAAATGGATTCAAGCAGAAGCAAAATCTCTTGAAAAACTTTTTTCAGTGTACCCCAACATCAACGTCAGTTTGAATATCGAGCCAATTCAATTCGCTTACCCTAGCGTATGGGACTTTTTACACGATATTTATAATAAGTATGGTCAAAAGGTAGCTTTAGAAATTACCGAACGACAACTTCAAGCAGGCCTTTTGGGAGCCAAAAAATTTGATTGTTCATTCCAGCGCATCCATGACATGGGCTTTAGAATTGCGCTAGACGATGTTGATTCTGGCAGCAATAGCTTCGAGTTTATCAATCATCATGTCGATAGAATCGACGCAGTTAAGCTATCGCTCTTAATTTTTGACAATATCTCATTAGAAACCACTGTTGATTTTATCCACGCATGGTCTTCCTTTGCCAAAGAAAAGAACCTTGATCTTATCTTAGAAGCCGTTAGATCAAAATATATCGCTGAAAAATTTGCCGGTGATAAGCATATTTTCCAACAAGGCTACTATTGGTCAAAGTCACTTCCATTAGATGAAATTGAATAAATCAATCTAAGGGAAAGATCTATTTACACAAAAAATTTGACAGTTTCGAGTACTATAGTTTATTCCAGTAAAACTTATAATTATAGTTATCTAATTACAATTTATACATGAAATAAGGTCTTAATAATGTTTTTACAAATTTTAAGCTCAAGTATCTTTCTGCCATTAGTGGTCGCCAGCATGATAATTGCTCAAATTCACTTAGAGAATTATCAGACTGACATCAAAAAGACCCATCATAAAAAATACCTTTCTAATTTTTATATCGTATTTATCTACCTAGCTCAGGAAATTTGTATTATCGAATTGACGCTACAAAATATTAATGCGATAGCTTTTACTTTCGTTATCCCAATAACGATGATCTTAAGAAACAGAAATAAACTTTGGTGGGGACTGCTAGCAATAACTCCCACTATTATCGTGATCATGAATATCTACTTAAAACGATATCAATTCGTTACTTTTACTTGGGGTACGAATCTATTACGACTAGTTTTAACTGCAGCCCTCTGCTTTATTTTGCTGCACTGGAATAAACCACCTTACTACATTAAATATACTATCGCTTTATACGCTAATTTCTTTATTCATATCCTTGTCTCAGCTATTAATCATCATCTTGAATTTGACTTCGTCATTTTCATTCTATTAGGCAACTGTTTCATTATTCTGACGGAAACTTCAAGACATCACTACGAAGTAAAACAACAAGAAGAAATCGCTAAACTGCACCGTGAAAGCATTCGAGACAATCTGACCGGTTTACTCAACTATCGTGCTTTTGATCAAGACATGCGAAATTTAGCTCGTGAGAAAGATTCAACCCCAGTTTTGCTGGCTGTTCTTGATATTGACCACTTCAAAAAGGTTAATGATACCTATGGTCACCTCAATGGTAATGTCGTTTTGCGCGCTTTCTCTAGAAAACTAGAATCGGAAGTTAATCACAACTTCGACTCTAACTGTGCAGTTTATCGTTTTGGCGGTGAAGAATTTATTATCGTAGTTAAAGACGATAGCTATGCCAAAGTTATTAAACTTCTTAATAACCTCAACGAGTACTTTGCTAGCCATCCCGTTAAAACACCTGACGGTCAGCAAATATATTTTTCATTTTCAGGCGGTTTAACTCGGCACTTAGAAGATGAAACCTTTAATCAAACTCTTGCTCGAGCAGATAATCTTGTTTATCAAGCTAAAAATTCTGGTCGAAAGCAGATTTTATTTGCCTAATCCTTTAAAAAATTGGTTCAGACCTAACGGCTTAGTATATTTTGTTTATAATAGAATCATACGAAATTGCTTAAGCGATATAGTTAAAAGGAGCTCAAAATGTGTGAGTGGCATGATGTATTTCAACCTATTTTTCAAGTAGATAAAGATTTGAAACCTAGTGTTGACCACTACGAAATGTTACTACGTGACCAAAATGGCAAATTCCCTATCGATGATTTCTTTAGAGTTATTGGAACTGAGGAAGATAATCAGCAATGGATTCAAACTGAATCTCAAGCATTAGCAAAAGTATTTAAAGCTTGTCCTAACATCCACGTTAATTTAAACGTCGAACCCGTTCAATTTGCCTATCCCAGCGTATGAGATTTTCTAAAGCAAACCTATGATAGATATGGTCAAAAGGTAATTATCGAAATTACTGAACGCCAATTGCAGGCTGGCTCAATCGGTGGTAAATATTTTGACCGTTCCTTCCAAAGAATTCACGACCCTGGCTTCAAAATTGCTCTAGATGACGTAGCTTATGGTAGTAATAGCTTTAGCTTTGTTAGCCATCATCTTGATCAAATTAGTATTATTAAGCTGTCGCTATTAATCTTTTATGATATTTCTACAGAAATGATGATTCAGTTTATCGATGCCTGGGTAGCTTTTGCCAAGGAGAAACACCTTAGCGTCGTCCTAGAGGCTGTCAGATTAAAAGAAATTGCCCAGTGCTATGCCAGCAACAAAAATATTTACCAACAAGGCTACTACTGGGAAAAGGGCCCAGAACTAAAAGATATGCCAGAAGAGATATAAAAAGAAGAGGTTGATTATTCAACCTCTTCTTTTATTGGCTGCGGTCCTTGATAAAGGTATCCTTCACGCAGATTTATATTTAATTGCTTAGCTAAAGCACCCTGACTCTCAGTCTCAATTTTTCCTAAAATAACTTGAATATGATATTTTTTCAGCTCTCTCTGCCATTGGGCTAACGTTACATCAATCCAGTGATCCTTTGACTTATTAAAGGTATCGGCATTGAACTTAATATAATCGATCCAAGGCAAAAATCGTGTCAGCTTCTTATAACTCTCTTTTGATGAATCGACGTCTTCAATCGTAACGCAAATATTAGGAGAACTATGAGCCAATTCTTTTAAATTCCTCATCAACTGATGACGTCGATAGCGCGTAGAACTTAATACATCTTTATTGTCTAGCTCAAGAATAATAATTTTATTTGGCAAAACTCCTTCTACCCAATCTAGGAAATTGACAGCGCGATAATCGATTAGCTGACCAATCGTCATATTAATTGCAATATATCTAACGGAATCCTTAAATTGATGACGCTGCTTCTCAACGGCTTCGGCAACCAAGTTCAATGGAAAATCGTTGACGCCTTTAGGCAGTTGCCATTTTTTAGTCTCAGGATTATATTCACGAATCAGCAATTCATAGCCGAACAATTGATCATTTTCATCATAGATCGCTTGTACAAAATATTGATATTTACTGGTATAGTCTTCATCCTCATCGATCCCCACTTTTCTTTTATAACGAAAATGAGCTTCCACACAAAACAGAATACAGATGATCGTAAAAACTATAAAAATAATCCTTAAAATAAGTATTAATCTAGTCATTAATTTACCTTCCGTTTAGGACTAATCCATTTACCACTTCCGTGGCCCATAATTGTTCGCACGGCTCTGACAAAGGTCGTCACAATCGTCAATGGGTTAACGATCCAGGTAAACAATAGATAAATTGGAGTAAAGAGCAGATATTTAAACTTAACCCCCTTAAAGTCTAAGATCAATGCGGCTAAAACCTGCATGATGCCAGCAATCATTTGGAAATTGACATAAATTAGCGACATGACAATGCCATGGTAAACTCGTTCGTAGTTGCCCTGCAGTGCAAAACAAACCATCGAGATAATGAAAATAATCGTTGTAATCCAAAAGAAGAAGGACCAGATAATCGACATGGTCGTATCTGTCATCATTGGTACGACGAATCTATTTTTCCATGGGTGCCTAATTGCTTTCATAAAGTTGGTTAACCATACTTCAGTACCACCCTGTGCCCAGCGTTTTCTTTGATGATAAAGATCGACCAATCCTTCAGGCACATTCATGTGAAAGACAATGTCTGGCGCAAATTTTGGTGTCAAGTTGTTAAAAGTATGATCCCAGGCAATACTGATATCCTCAGTGGCACGGTCTTGTCTGAAGCCGCCAACAGAGATCAGAAAGTCGCGGCGATACATGGTATTGGCACCGCTATAGGCATACATCGTATCGTTAATCGCAGTTTGACTACGTTTGATAATTCCGACAATACTAGAGAACTCGACTGTCTGAGATTTACCTAAAATGCTGGTACGATTGTAAACGTCCATATTAGCAGTAATTGCCGCATAGTTTAATCCTTTTGGACTAGTAAAATAAAGCATGTATTTACGCAAAGCGTCACTTTCAGGGATCGTATCTGCGTCATTACTTAAGATATACTTACCTTTGGCAAAAAACATCCCAATGTTAAAAGCATGAGCCTTACCAGAATTTTTCTTAATTCGAATAACTCTTAATCTAGGATATTGTTCCTGCATCCGGTGCAAAATCTCTGGTGTTTTATCGGTACTACCATCGTCCATGACCAAAACTTCATAATTATGGTAGTTGAGCTTCGTTAACAAAAAGGTCAACGTACTCTCAATGACGATTTCTTCATTGTGAGCCGGCACCATAATCGTGATAAAAGGCTCATGGCCTAGTTTCTGATCCGGTTTCAATTCATCTTTACGCCGAAAAATCACGTAGGCCATTGCGCCCCAAAACCAGTACATCGCACCTAAAATTGGATACAAACTTAGGATAGTAATAATGACAACTTCAATTGTGGTTAGAATGCTCATTAATCAACATCCTTCCCATTAATTACATCCTTGAACATGGACTTATCCAAGTTCTGCTCCGGTTGTACTTCATAATATCTAACGCTCTGTCGTTTTTTTGCTGGACCAAAGCGTTTAGTCATAAAGTCTTCTGCACGTTGTCTCTTCTTTTTATTATCAGAAATATCGTACATTGGCCATTTAGTAACTAGCCCTTTAGCACGTTGATATTGGACATAACTAATTGAAATACAAAATACGGCGATCATTGCTAAAGCGAAAATTAGCAAAATGATCGTCAAATTAATCATGTCAAAACCTTCACTATAGTACCAGAAATAATGACCGTGTTTACCATTTGTTAAATAAGCCAGATATGTTGACCCAGTAATTACGATTGGCGTAAAAAAGACGATCCAGCCTAAAATAAGTATAATGGTTTGCCAAATTTTTAATAAAATATGACCCGATTCAAAATAGGCGTCGGTATAGTTCTTATCCTCCTCAGCCTCTTCTTTATTTTTATTATCTATGTTCACTTTCTTAATATCTCTCCCTATTTTTCAGCACTCTTATTATAGTAAAAAAGGGCCGATTGTAAAATTAAATTGAACACTTTGTAAAAAATAAAAGCCCATCTGGGCCTGTTTGATAGAATGTTAATAACCACAAAAACTTCTATTGGAGGTCACAAATGGACTCTTTATATTCTACCATGAATCAGCGCATTAAAGGCAAACACTTATCATTCGAAGAG